>JBAVIQ010000474.1:0-11850 GCA_049687035.1 Steroidobacteraceae bacterium | reverse complement strand
CCTGAGGATTCCGCCAACTCGCGCGATGCTGACCAGCGGAAGAGCTCGACGCGATCAGGCGCCCAGCGCCTGATCGAGGTCCGCGATCAGGTCGTCGACGTGCTCGAGCCCGATCGACATTCGCAGCAGTCCCGGCGGCGTCCGGCTGTGCGGACCCTCCATCGACTGCCGGTGTTCGATGAGACTCTCCGTCCCGCCGAGACTCGTCGCCCGGGTGAACAGCTGCGTCTTCGCGGCTACAGCAAGCGCACGATCGCGCCCGCCCGGTACTTCGATCGACAGCACACCACCGAAACCGCCCGTCATCTGCCGCAACGCGATCTCGTGTCCCGGATGATCCGGCAGACCCGCGTAATGCACCTTCTCGACGCGCTTGTCCGCATGGAGGAAGCGCGCGACCGCCAGCGCATTCGCCGCCTGCGCCCGCACGCGCAACGGCAGCGTCGGCAAGCTGCGCAACACCAGCCAGCAGTCGAATGGGGAGGGCACGCCACCCGCTGTCGCCTGGTATTCGCGCAACGCCGCGCACTCGGCGCCGGCATCCCGCGTCACGACGATGCCGCCGAGCACGTCACTGTGACCGCCGAGGTACTTGGTGGTGCTGTGCATGGCGAAGTCGGCGCCGAGCACGAGAGGTTGCTGCAGCACGGGACTGGCGAAGGTGTTGTCGACGCCAACCAGCGTGCCCCGGTTGTGCGCGAGATCGACGAGCGCGGCGATGTCCGCGACGCGCAACAGAGGATTCGACGGCGTTTCGAACCAGAGCAGGCTGGTCGTCACCGACAGGGCCTGCGACACTTCGGTGAGGTTTGTCACGTCGATGAACTCGACGTCGACGCCCCAGCGCGGAACGATGTCGCGCAGCTGCTTGGCGGTGCCGTGATAGCAGTCCGACGCGCAGACGATCCGTCCGCCGGGCGCCGCCAGCGCAAAGACCGCCAGCGTTGCCGCCGAGCCGGAGGCGAAAGCGACCGCGCCCTTGCCGCGTTCCAGAGCAGTGATCGCGCGCTCGAGCGAGGTGCGATTGGGGTTGCCGCTGCGCGAGTAGTAATACCCGTGCGGGTAGCTGCCGTCCGCGCTGCGTTCAAACGTCGTGGAGAGATGCAGCGGTTCGCGTACTGCACCGGTGGCAGCATCAGGCTCACGCCCCGCGTGAATAGCCAGCGTTTCGAATTTCATGGGGGTGACGCCGGTGCCTCGTATTCCTGCAGACCAACGACGAGCATACCCGGTCCGCCGTGTGCGCCGAGCGCGCTTCCGATCGCAACCAGCTGCGCGTAGGCCACGTTCGGCAGGCTGAGTTCCTGCAGCAGCCACCGGCCATCCGCCTCGCAGTTGGCGTGGCCGACGATGAGTCGGTAAGTTACATCGCCCCGCATGCGCCGCCGCACCCAGCGCGCGAACTTCGACTTCAGGTCGTGCCGGCCGAACAGCACACCGCCCGCGGTAACCTTGCCGTTGCGGTCGTTGTGCAGGACGGGCATCAGCCGCAACGCGTCGGCGACGCGCTTGACCCAGCGCGGCACGCGACCGCCGCGCACGGCATATTCGAGCGAACCGGCCACGCCGAACGAGCGTGTCCGCGGCAGGATGGCTTGCGTCGCGGCGATGATGCGGTCCGCGTCGTAACCCGCCGCCGCGCATTCCGCGGCATACATGGCGATGAGGCCCTGGCCCGCGGAGACATTGCCGCTGTCGATCACGCTTACCTTGCCGTGGGTGGCGCTGCGAGCCGCCGCCGTCTGTGCCGCGGCACACGTGCCACTCACGCGACTCGTCAGGTTGATCGAGATCACCGCGCTGTGGTGCGAACCCAGGAACTCGAACTGCCGGCGGAAATCACCGGGCGGCGGTTGTGATGTCTTGGGGGGTTCGGCGCCGTGCTCGATCTCGGCATAGAACTCTTCCGAGGTGATGCCCACCTTGTCGAGGAAGCTGCGGGTGCCGAAGTGCACGCGCACGGGGATCATGTGGATGTCGAGCCGGTCGAGGTCTGCCTCGGGAATGTCTGCGGCACTGTCGGTCACGATCGCCACGCGACGATCGGTCGAGTGCGCCGAGTGCTGCTGCCGCTGCATGTCGTCGGCCTTTTCGCCCGCGACTGTCCCGAACCGCGCGGCCACGCGGAACACCTCGGATGGGTCGTTCACGTGGATGTGCACGCGAACCTTGCTGTGCAGGCCCGCGACGACGAGGCTGCCGCCGATCGTCGACAGCTGTTCCCGCAGATGCCGTCGGTCGATGCGTTCGCCGGTCACGACGCACTCGGTGCAGTACCGGTATGCGAGTTCGTCCTCGCTGCTGCCGGCCGTCATTTCTTCGGACGCGCTCGTGACCAGCGGCGATGCGCTGCCGGCCGGCTCCGCGTCGGAGCCGCTCTCCAGGTAGTCGGTGACGCCCTCGATCAGCTCGACGAAACCCAGCGCACCCGCGTCGACGACGTTCGCCCTGCGCAATACCTCCAGCTGGAACGTCGTCTGCTCCAGCGCCACCTGGGACGCAGCGACGCCCCGGCGGAGAATCGAGCGGAAATCGTGCATGCCGTCCTTGCGCGCCCGTTGCACGGCGTGCGCGAACGCAGTCAGTACCGTCAGGATCGTGCCCTCGCGCGGTTCGCTCAGGCTTTCACGCGCGTACTCGGCGCCGCCGTCGACTCCTGCGGCGAAATCCGCCGGATCGATCTGATTCAGGTGGCCGACACGATCGCAGAGGCCGAGGAAGAACTGCGCGAGGATCGCGCCGGAATTGCCGCGCGCGCCGTCGAGCGCCGCATCGGCCACGCGCGTCAGCGTCTTGCCCGCGTGCCGGTCGGGCCACTTGCGCAGCGAACCGAGCACTGCGTTCACGGTGAGCGCGAGGTTCGTGCCCGTGTCGCCGTCAGGCACCGGGAACACGTTGATCTTGTTCAGGTGTTCCTGGCGCGACAGCAGCCGCAGGATGCCCGCCTGCAGCGCGAAATTCAGCCGCAGCCCGTCGAGGCTGTCGGCGGTGACCGATACAGCATTCACTTGCGACCGACTCCCCTCAGTTCAGTCGTTGGTCAGCTTGAACCGGCTGCCCCGGAAATTCAGCACGGCTCCATCTACTGTGATCTGTTCGACGAGCGGGCCTTCGGCCAGCGTGTCGCCTTCCTTGTACTTGCGCGAATTGACGAAGATGAAACGCTGCTGCGGTTGCGCCGCATAGACGTGCAGATCAAGGTGCAGGGCGGCCACGCCGCCCCGCGCCGAAACCTCGTCGGCATTCGGCATGACCGCGGCTTGCGGCGCGGCCTGCTGCACGGCGCGTTGTTCGGGCGGCGGTGAGTACGGCAGGTCCGACGCCTCTGGAACTGGTGCGTACACGACCGAGCCGCCACGCCGCACGTTGCCGCTTTTCACGACGGCCGGCGGACCTGCAGGCACGGCGGACGCTGCAGATTGCGGCGAGGCTGCGACGGCGTTGGACGCATCGCCTACTTCGTCCGCCAGCGGATTGCGCCCTTCCGGGCCCGCGGGCTCATCGATGGGAGCCCGCACCGGTGCAGCGCCTTGCGTGACCGGTGTTCCGACGGTCGGCGACGAAGCGACCAGCGTGGGATTCGCAGGACTGGGTGCAATACCCGCGACAGGTGCCGGTGCGGGCGCAGTCGGCGGTGTGGCGGGCGTGGCGTCTTCCTTCTGCGCGCGACGCAGCAACAGGATGCCGACGGCGAGCAGGTTCACGACCAGCAGTGCAATCGCTGCCGTGGCCCAGACGTTGGTTTTCGGCTTTGTCGGCGCGACCGGCACCTCGGCGAGGCCTGGTCCCGTCTGGCGTTGGCGGGCGTGCTCGGACTTGCGCAGGGCGTCGAGGATGAACGACATCGCTCAGCCTCCTGTCCGTTCCGGCGCGCCGCCCAGGGTGGGCGAACCGGAGGGGTTCAGGACCGTGTCGAGCACGATCTGTGTCTGCACGCCGGCGACGCCATCGGCGTTGAGTCGGTGCGTCCTTTGGAAATCCTGCACGAGCCGCGTGAGCTCTTCGTCGTAGAAATCGCTGGTTGGCCGTGCCTCGGGCAATCCCTGGGCCGCACGCAGGTTGTCGCGCAGCCAGCGGACATCTGCGCCGCGCATGCCGGGGCCAAGCGACTTCACGACCGCGAGCGGCGGCCGCCACAGCAGCAGGAAATCTCCAAACCAGTAGCGCGAGATCGTTGCGATCGGCACGTCCCGCGGGTTGCCGCCGAGCTCGATCGTGGCGGCTTCGTCGGTGAGCGCGATCAGCAGCACCTGGTGCGTGCCGCCGACGTCATCGGTCAGCGTGAGGATCGCTGGGCGATTCAGCGTGCGCAGCTGCGCCCACGAGCCTTTCTGGAACAGGCACTCGAGACCTTGTGCGGTGGCCTGTTCGCAGCCGCGACCGCGGTTCGGGGTATAGGTGACGTTCCAGCGCGTGAAGAGTCGTGCGAGCGCGGCTTCGGTCGTGGTGTCGTTCGCGTTCTGCGCCAGCAGTTGATCGAGGGCGGGTACGACCACGACGGGTGGGGTGGCTGCCACGGTTACGGCAGCCGGCGCGGTCGCCGGCGCAGCATTGCTCGCGGGAGCAATCGCCGGAGCTTTCGCTGCGGCGGTCTTGGTGTCGGTGCGACCGAACAGTGACCACGCGCCGAACGCGACCAGCGCCAGTGCCGCAGCGACGGCGCCCGCTGTCGCCCAGCGCAGCCACGGCGCGGGAATCGGCCGGCCATACACTTCGGAGGCGGCCTGCCGGACAAAAGCCGCGCCGACCCGATGCTCCTCGCGCGTGAAGGCGCCGAGCAATGCGCGGTCGCTGACGACGTTGATCACGCGCGGGATGCCGTTGCTCAGCCGATATATTTCGCGCAGCGCGCCAGGCGTGAAGGCTTCGGCCGTCGCGCCCGCTACGCGCATGCGGTGCTTCACGTAACCCGCGGATTCGTCGCTGCCAAGCGGGCTCAGGTGATACCGACCCGTGATCCGTTGCGCGAGCTGGCGCAGGTCGGGTTGTTCGAGCAGCGCCCGCAGTTCTTCCTGGCCGATCAGGATGATCTGCAGCAGTTTGGTGGTCGCCGTCTCGAGGTTCGTCAGCAGGCGCACCTGCTCGAGCGTCTCGAAGCTCAGGTTCTGCGCCTCGTCGACGATCAGCACGACGCGGCGTCCGCGCGCATGGGCTTCCAGCAGGTAGTGCCCGAGCAGGTCCATCAGCGCCTTGGTGCTGTTGCGGCCTTCGGTGGGCACCTGCAGGTGCAGTTCCTCGCAGATTGTCAGCAGGAACTCCTGCGGAGTGATGCGCGGGTTCAGGATCAGCGCAACTTCGGCATGGCCCGGCAGCTGCTCGAGCAGGCTGCGGATGACCGTCGTCTTGCCGGTGCCGACCTCCCCCGTCAGCTGGATGAAGCCGCCCGCCTCGTTGATGCCGTACAGCAGGTGCGCCAACGCCTCGGCATGCCGCTCGCTGAGGTACAGGTAGCGCGGGTCCGGCGTGATCGCGAACGGTTTTTCCTGGAGACCGAAAAAGCTCGTATACATGCGGGGTTAGGCCTGCCGTGACCGGCGGGGGACGCCAATCATGCCTGAACCCTTCCCATCGCTCACGCCCGAGGCGCCCGGGCGGCCATGAGGAGGGTCCGGCGCTGGTACAGCGCCGGCCGTTCGCAAGGGGGGGCATATGGCCATGCGCAGCCTGCTGTTGTCGGTCGCCGTCCTGGTCCCGTTCCAGTCCGGCCTGTTGGCGCCGATCGAGTTCCGGCTTCCTGCGGCGGGCGCGGCCACGAGTCTGGTCTCGCTGGAAATCGAAACGATCCCGCTCGACCGCGTGCGTTGAAGGGTCACCCGTGCGGCTTGACGATCGTGCTCGCGGGACGCAGCGCGACGGTGCCGAATTTCTCCCGCACGGCATCGACCGCGGCGTCCAGCTGCCGGTTGCGCGTGGATTCCGGGGCGCCGAACAGGTCGGCCTGGACTTCCTCGCCCAGGTCGCTCACGCCGACGCCCAGCAGTCGCAAGGCGGCCTGCGGCTGGCCACGCCGCCACTCGTCGAGCAACTCGACCGCGACCCGCGCCACGACTCGCGTTTCCTGCGTGCGCGGCTCGACCTGGCGCTGCCGTGTGTAGGTGGTGAAGTCGCCTCGCCGGATCTTCACGGTCACGCAGCCGCCCAGCAGCTTCCGCGCGCGCAGTCGTGAGCATGCCTTGTCGGCGAGACGGTGAATCTCGGTTTGCAGGCGCGCCGGATCGGCAATGTCCGCGTCGAACGTTTCTTCGGCGCTGATCTGCTTCTCGTCCACATCCGGGATGACTGGGCGGTCGTCGATGCCCGCTGCCCGCTGCTGCACGCGCTCGGTATAGCGGCCGAAAACCGGCCGCAGTCGCGACGGGTTGGCCTGGCGCAGTTCGCCCAGCGTGCGGATGCCGAGCGCCTCCACTTTCGGCGCTGTCTTCTCGCCGAGGCCGAACAGTCTGCGGATGGGCAGTGGGTCCAGCAGGCCACGGATTTCGGCTGCGCTGACGATGACGAGACCATCCGGCTTGCGCAGGGCGGATGCGATCTTGGCGACCAGCTTGTTCGGCGCCACGCCGACGGATGCCGTGAGTCCGGTGCGCTCGCGAATGCGGCGCTTGATCTCGCCGGCGATGTGTTCCGCGCTGCCGAGCGCGCCGCGACTGGCCGTGACGTCGAGGAAAGCCTCGTCGAGCGACAACCCCTGCACCAGCGGTGTGAACTCGTGGAACACCGCGAAGATCTGCTTCGACACCGCGCTGTAGTGACCGATGCGCGGTTGAACCACGATCGCCTCGGGACAACGGCGCAACGCTTCGCGTGTCGGCATCGCCGAGTGCACGCCGAACTCACGGACTTCGTAGCTCGCCGCCGCGACCACGCCCCGATTGCCGCCGCCACCCACGATCACGGGCTTGCCGCGCAGTTCAGGGTTGTCGCGCTGCTCCACCGATGCGTAGAACGCATCCATGTCGACGTGCAGGATGGAACGGGGTGCAGTCACGAGCCGGCCTGCGGTGCGCTACAGCGTCAGCGCGGTGTAGAACAGCAGCCCGACCAGCGTCAGGGTCATGAACACCAGGTAGCCCACGCCCAGCGTCGAGAATTTCAGCAGCGTCACGATGCGTCCCTGACCGTAGACGCGGCGCATCGCCCGATACAGGTAATACGGCACGTAAAACACGAGGATCAGCAGCAGGAAGCCCTCCGCAGCCTGCAGGAATCCTCCGGCTCCCGTGCCAGACAGCCTTTCGCCGAGCCGCGCGAGGACGACCACGACGATGCCGCTCAGGAAGAAGAACGCATGGAAGTGCACGAAGAACAGCAGGTGCTCGACGTAGAAGCGCCCGGAGCCAAGGTAGAGCACGAACATCACGACTGCGATCAGCGGCAGGAAGATGAACATCATCTTCGGGATGTTCTGGTACAGCGCGCGCCCGAAAGTCTTCGGATCGTCCACGATCTTGCGGCAGGTGCCGCGCAGCTTGTCTTCGTATTGCTTGCCTGTGGGACCAAAGTCGATATTCAGGTTGTCGCTGCCGCAGGGATCGTTGACGAGCCGCTTCACCGGTGCGACTTCCTCGGGTGACAACGACGAAAGTTCCTTTTCCAGGCCCGCGCGAGCTTCCGATCGTTGTTTTTCCGGAATGCGTTGGACGATCGTGTCGACGATCTTCTGTCGCTCGGGATCGAGCCTGGTTTCCGCAGCTGGTGCGGCAGGTGCCTTCGAGCCGGCCGCTGGAGTCGCGTCTGCCTTGCTGCCACCCGGCGGCGCGAGCTGCAGGCTGGCCTCGCCCTCCTTGTCGAAACTGAAAATGAGATCGTCACCGGGGCTGCCGCCGAGCGACGTCAGCAGGAAGAACGCGACGCTCAGGATCAGGTACATGCGGAACGGCGGCGAATAGTACGTGCGCCGGCCCCGCAGGTACTCCACCGTCAGCGTGCCTGGCTTGAAGGCAAGTGGCTTCAGCGTGCGCCACAGGCGCGAGTCGAAGTTCGTGATGTCGCCGAAGAGATCGCGCAGCAGTGTACCGAGCGAGAGCACGCGCACCTTCGCGCGCTGGCCGCAGTGCGAGCAGTGCTGTCCGCGCAGAACTTCGCCGCAGTTGAGGCAATTCTCGGTCGAAAACGCGCCGCGGATGAATTCCTCGCGGTGTGCGAGCATGCGGCGCTCGGCCCGGAAACGGTCCCCGAACTTCTCGACGCCCTGGGCCCGCATCCGGGGCGCGTGGTCGCGCAGGTAGGCGTCGAGCGCCGCCTGGTTGCGCAAGCGGTACTGGACGATGCGCCGGATACGGCCTTCCGCCGCCGTGTCGTCGCCGAGGATCTCCGCCGACAGGAACCCGTTGAACTGCAGCACGTCCGCGATGTGGTCGCGCAGCCAGGTGTCGAACGGGCCCTCGATAGCGGCGTCCGCGTCGAGATTGACCTCGTA
Organism: Steroidobacteraceae bacterium; assembly: GCA_049687035.1. Taxonomy (GTDB): domain Bacteria; phylum Pseudomonadota; class Gammaproteobacteria; order Steroidobacterales; family Steroidobacteraceae; genus RPQJ01. Next base: position 3,434 of record JBAVIQ010000474.1, on the reverse strand, counting down.
CAGTACGGTCTCGTTGTCGTCGTCGTCGGCTTCCACGGCGCAAGGTTAACGCAAGCCGCGGCACCGCAGGATGGCTTCGTGACGGTGTTCCCGGCCCGGCGGTACCATGATCGGGCGGCCGCCCCAGGGCGGATTCCGCGGGGCGAATACGGAGTACTGATGACGATCGCAACCAACACTATCTGCGATCGAATCCGGGTCAACGAGACCGACCTGAACGTGCGGGTCGACGGGCCTGTGGGCGCTCCCTGGCTCGTGCTCTCCAATTCGCTGGGTTCATCGCTGAGCCTGTGGGAGCCACAGGTCGCCGCGTTCAGCCGCGAGTACCGCGTCCTGCGGTACGACACACGCGGGCATGGGCGTTCGTCGGTTCCCACGCGGCCGTACATGATCGATCAACTGGGCCTCGACGTCCTGGGCCTGCTCGATGCGCTTGGCATCGAGCGTGCGCGTTTCTGCGGCCTTTCAATGGGAGGCGCGACCGGAATGTGGCTGGCGGTTCACGCGCCGCAGCGAATCGAGCGGCTCGTGCTCTGCAATACCACGCCCTGGCTCGGGCCGCCGGCAACGATGAACGAGCGGATTGCGACGATGCTGCGTGACGGCATGCCGACAATGGTGGAAGCGATCCTCGAACGGTGGTTCACGGCCGAATTTCGTACGCGTGATCCGCTCGCGGTGGACCGCGTCAGGCAGGATTTGCTGGCGACACCGGTGGCGGGGTACGTGGGTTGTTGCGAGGCGATCCGCGACATGGACCAGCGTGCGGTGCTGGCGCTCATCGCGGCGCCGACGCTCGTCATCGCGGGTACGTTCGATCCCGCACCGACGCCCGCCGCGGCGCGGGAGTGGGCGTCAACGATCCCGAATGCCCGGTTCGCCGAATTACCGGCCGCGCACCTGTCGAACATCGGCGCTGCGGCGGCGTTCAACGCGGTGGTGCTGTCCTTCCTTGGCAAGCAGAGCGGGGATAGCGGTTCTTCTCCAACTATCCCCTATCCCCTGATCCCGACCTAGGCAACGTTCAGTCGCGCCACGCCCGCCGGCTTCGGTTCCGCCTGCACCGCGGCCATCAGCTCCTCGGTCGCGAAGTCATCGACGTCTATGATGTCCATGACCTTGCGGTCGTACTCGCGCAGCGTCATGGCCTCGTTCGCGTTGATGATCCCGGCTGCGAGCGCCTGTTCGATCTGTCCGGGCAGATCGAGCGCCGTGATCAGGCCGGTCTTCACGCCTTCGACACGGATGCGCTTCTCGAGCGGCTCCGCCGCGACGGAAAGCTCCAGGGCTTCCTGCAACAGCCCGAGCTGGTTGCCTGGCTCGAGCGTGCGGTAGATGCCCCATGCGAGCCGGTCGCGCGTCGCGCTCGGCATCATCAGCGGCTCGACGATTGCGCGGCCCAGGCGATCGCTGGCCGCGAAGTAGGTGCGTCCGCGCGGGAAGATCACGATGCGCATCGCGCCAGCGATAAAGCGGTTCGGGAAGTTGCGCAGGAAGTCGTGCAGCTGCTCCTGTGCCTTGTAGAGCAGGGTGCGGCAGCTCCACTCGACCAGCGGCAGGTCGGCTTCCGGCCGTCCCTGGTTCTCGTAGTGCTTCAGCACCATCGAGGCCATGTACAGCGACGACAGCACGTCGCCCAAGCGCGCCGACAGGTGCTCCTTCTGCTTCAAGTAGCCGCCGAGCGTCAGCATCGCCATGTCGGTCGCGAACGCGAACTGCGCGCTGAACTTGTTGACGTGCTGGTAGTACCGGCGTGTCGAGCCGGTGTCCGGCGCATCCGAGAACCGCGCGAACGTGGCTGCCATCACGAACGAGCGTGCAGCGTTCGACAGCGTGTAGCCGATGTGACCGAAGAGCGCCTTGTCGAAATCGCGCAGGCTCTTGCCCTTGTCCTTCTCCTTGGCCGCGTTCATCTCGGCGAGCACGTACGGATGGCAGCGGATCGCGCCCTGCCCGAGGATCATGAGGCTGCGCGTGAGGATGTTCGCGCCCTCGACGGTGATCGCGACCGGCACGACCTGGTAGCCGCGACCGAGGTAATTCTTCGGGCCGAGGCAGATGCCCTTGCCGCCCTGCACGTCCATCGCGTCGTTCGCGACCTGCCGCGAGAACTCCGTGCAGTGGTATTTCAGCATCGCGGCGGGCACGGACGGCTTCTCGCCACCGTCGATCGCGCCCGTCGTCACGGAACGCGCCGCGTCGACGATGTACGCAGCGCCCGCCATGCGCGTGAGCGCGGCCTCGACGCCTTCGAACTTGCCGACCGGCTGGTTGAACTGCTTGCGGATGCGGGTGTACGCGGCCGAAGCGAAAACGCCCGCCTTCGCGCCGCCCGCCGCGCTCGACGGCAGAGAGATGCAGCGGCCGACCGACAGCTGCTCGACCAGCATGCGCCAGCCCTGGCCTGCCATCTTCGGCCCGCCGATGATGCAGTCGAGCGGCACGAACACGTCTCTGCCGGACAGCGGCCCGTTCTGGAACGGGACGTTGAGCGGGAAGTGGCGCCGCCCGATCGACAGTCCGGGCGTGTCGCGCGGGATCAGCGCGCAGGTGATGCCGTACTCGGTCTTGTCGCCGCCGAGCAGCCGGTCCGGATCGTAGAGCTTGAAGGCGAGGCCGACGACCGTCGCGATCGGCGCGAGCGTGATGTAGCGCTTCGAGAAATTGAGGCGCAGGCCGAGCACTTCCTTGCCGCCGTAGATGCCACGGCAGACGACGCCTGTGTCAGGGATCGAAGCGGCGTCGGAACCCGCGCGCGGCGCCGTGAGCGCGAAGCAGGGCACGTCTTCGCCGCGGGCGAGTCGCGGCAGGTAGTGGTTCTTCTGCTCCTCGGTGCCGTAATGCAGCAGCAGTTCGCCGGGGCCGAGCGAATTCGGCACGGCCACCGTGGACGACACGGTCGCGCTGCGGCTCGACAGCTTCACCAGCACGCAGGAGTGCGCGTAAGCGGAGAACTCGAGGCCGCCGTACCGCTTCGGGATGATCATCGCGAAGAAGCCCTTCTTCTTCAGGAAGTCCCAGACCTCGGGCGGCAGGTCGGCGCGGCGATGGGTGATGTCCCAGTCGTCGATCATGCGGCACAGTTCTTCGCACGGGCCGTCGATGAACGCCTGTTCCTCGGCCGTGAGCTGCGGCGCCTTCGCTGACAGCAGCTTGTTCCAGTTGGGCCGGCCGGTGAAGAGTTCGCCGTCCCACCACACGGTGCCGGCTTCGAGCGCTTCGCGCTCGGTGTCGGACATCGACGGCAGCATGCGCCGGTACGTCTTCAGGAACGGCCGCGTGATGAAGCGCAACCGGAAGGCGTCGAGGTTGAGCAGCGTCATCACGCCGAAGGCCAGCCACAGCGCAACGAGCCAGGGCGTCGAGGGCTCACGCAGCAGCGAGTAAGCCAGGAGCGTGATGCCCGTGGCTACCGTCGCCACGCGCAGGGACAC
>JBAVIQ010000473.1:0-7888 GCA_049687035.1 Steroidobacteraceae bacterium | reverse complement strand
TGACGGAAGTTGCCGCGCGTGAGCACACCGGTGGCGTGCACCGGCACGGGCTCGACCACGATCATCGCCGCGCCGCCTCGTGCCCGTTCGAGGTAGTAGCCGAGGTGGCGGTCGCCGGGCAGGCCGCCCTCGCTCATGTTCGCGGTGTGCGCGCCGAAGTTGACGCGGTTGCGCAGCGTGCGGTGGCGGAGCTGCAGCGGCTGCGCCAGGTGACGGAAGGCCCCCGCCGATGTCGACACGGGCGCGACCGTAGTCGAGCACTCGCGGCGAACGGGTGGGCTACGTTGACGCCGCCGCCCGCGCCGGGGCGCGCACGTCACGGGAGGGTGTCGATGGCGAGGAGCTTCGTGCGACGAAGTTGCTCGGGACCGACCTCGAGCTGCACGTCGCAGCGGATCTTCGCCAGTTCGCGCGACAGGGCGAGATCCGTCGTCGACGCGCGCAGGCTTTCGCCGACTTTGCCTTCGATGCGAGCCTGGTTCTCGAGCAGGTTATCGAGCGTGCGGTACTCGTTGAGCCACTTCGCGGCCGTCTTCGGGCCGACCTTGGGCACGCCGGGAATGTTGTCCGAGGCGTCGCCGACGAGCGCGAGGTAGTCGATGATCTGTTCGGGGTAGACGTCGAACTTGATCTTGACGCCGGCCCGATCGAGCGACGAGTTCGTCATCGTGTTGACGAGCGTGACGTGCTCGTTGACCAGCTGCGCCATGTCCTTGTCGCCGGTCGAGATCAGCACCTGCAGCCCCGAGTCCACGGCGCGCTGCGCGAGCGTGCCGATGACGTCGTCCGCCTCGACTCCGGCAATGCGCAGCAGCGGCAGGCCGAGTGCCTGCACGGCGTCGATCAGCGGTTCGATCTGGGAGCGAAGGTCGTCCGGCATCGGCGGCCGGTGTGACTTGTATTGTGCGAACAGGTCGTCGCGGAACGTCTTGCCCGGCGCGTCGAACACGACGGCCACGAATTCCGGGTTCTGTTCGCGCTGCATGCGCAGCAGCATGTTGAGCACGCCGAGCACGGCACCCGTCGGCTCCCCGCGCGAATTCGTCAGCGGCGGCAGCGCGTGGAAAGCCCGGTACAGGTACGACGAGCCATCCACTAGCACCAGCGTGCGTGCGTCAACCACCGCGGGTGGTGCCTGCGTTGCCGCCCGGCAGCGGCGGGGGCGGGATGCGCTCGTCCCTGGGCTTGGCCGGGGCTGCCTTGGCCGGTTCCGCAGGTGCGGTGGCAGGTGGCGTGGCCGTCGTCCCGCCTGCCACTGGTGCCGTCTGGCCCGGCGTGCGGATGACGACCACATCGGACTTCGACGGCAGGGCGAGCGTGCCTTTGAGGCCGCATCCGCTCGCGGCCACCGCGGCCAGGAGGATTGCCGCCAGGGCGCTGCCATGTGTGTGCTTCATCATTTCTCCGTCCCGACGAGCGTCATGCCTTTCCCGGGCGCTGCAATTACGGCCATGGTCAGTCGCGAAACGCAGGTCAGCCGCCCGGCTTCGTCCTGCAGCTGTATGTCCCAGACTTGGGACCGGCCACCCAGATGCACTGGCCGGGCCGTCCCGGTCACCCGTCCGGAGCGCGCCGAACGGAGGTGATTTGCGCTGATCTCCTGCCCTACGGCGTAGAACTTGCTGGTATCAAGGCACAAGTTGCTGGCGACGCTGCCGAGCGTTTCGGCCAGGACGACGCTGGCTCCGCCGTGCAACAGGCCGAACGGCTGGCGGGTGCGCTCATCCACCGGAATCGACCCACGCAGGAAATCGTCGCCGATCTCGGTCAGCCTGATGTCCAGGTGCAGGTTGATGTCGCGGACGCCGCTGAACGTGGCCTGGACCTGCTCGATCGTCGTGGGTCGAAACCAGATGCTCATCCGAACCTCGCGCGCTGGCGGCGATTGTACCCGCGTGGGCCGGGCTGGCATGGCACGACCTGTCCGGGCAGGGCAAAATGAATTGTTGCACAGCACAAACGTCCCCGCCGGAGCCGACCATGCCCGATTACAGCGCCCCCCTGCAGCAGATGCGTTTCACGATCGAGCACCTCGCCGATTTCAAGCACGTCGCGGCGCTGCAATCGTATTCGGCGGTCGAAGCGGATACGGTCGAAGCCGTGCTCGAAGAGGCCGGTCGCTTCGCCAGCGGCATGCTCGCGCCGACCAACTGGCTCGGTGACCGCAAGGGCGTGCAGGTCGTAGACCGGGCCGTGCAGGTTCCGCCTGAATTCACCGACGCCTATGCCAGGTTCAGCGCAGGCGGCTGGCCGGGCATTGCGGCGAATCCAGACTTCGGGGGCCAGGGCCTGCCGAAGACGATCTCCATCGCTTGCGATGAAATGTGGTCGGGCGCGAACGTGGCGTTCGCCCTGTGCTCCGAACTTTCGCAGGGCGCAATCCTTGCGCTCGATCGGCACGGTTCCGCTGAACTGAAGACGCAGTACCTCGGCAAGCTCGTCTCGGGTGAATGGACCGGCACGATGTGCCTCACCGAGCCGCAGGCGGGCTCGGATCTGGCCGCGCTCACGACTCGTGCGGAACCGCAGGCCGATGGCAGCTGCCTGCTGACCGGACGCAAGATCTACATCACGTGGGGCGACCACCCCATGACGTCGAACATCGTGCACCTGGTGCTGGCGAGGCTGCCGGGGGCGCCGCAGGGCACGAAGGGCATCTCGCTGTTCCTCGTCCCGAAGTACAAGCTGAATGCCGACGGCACCCCGGGCGAGCGCAACGACGTGTTCCCCGTGTCGGTCGAGCACAAGCTCGGCATCCACGCGAGCCCCACCTGCGTGATGGCGTTTGGCGACAGTGGCGGGGCGCAGGGTTATCTGGTTGGCGTGCAGAACGAAGGCCTCGCCGCCATGTTCACGATGATGAACTACATGCGCCTCGGCGTCGGCGCGCAGGGCGTGGGTCTCGCCGACCGTTCGTACCAGGCGTCCGTCAAGTACGCACGCGACCGCGTGCAGGGTCGCGCGCCGGGCGAAAAGGGCCGCGTCGCGATCATCCGGCATCCGGACATCCGTCGCACGCTGCTGCTGATGCGTTCGCTCACGCAGGCGTGCCGAGCAATCTGCTACTACACGGCATCGTGCCTCGATCGCGGCAATTTCGGCGACACGCCGGAGACGTCGGCGGCCTGGCTTGCGCGCGGCGACCTGATGACGCCGATCGCCAAGGCGTTCTCGTCGGAAATCGGACAGGATGTCACGGCACTCGGCATCCAGGTGCACGGCGGCATGGGTTACGTCGAGGAGACCGGCGTTGCGCAGTTCTATCGCGATGCGCGCATCACTTCGATCTATGAAGGCACGAACGCGATCCAGGCGATCGATCTCGTCGGCCGCAAGCTGATGCGCGATGGCGGCGCCACCGTCTCCGCGTTCGTGTCGGAGATGCGTCTCGTCGACGCGCCGCTCGCGAACGCGGGCCAGGACCTGGCGAGCGTCCGCCTGTGGCTCGCGAAAGGCCTCGACGAACTCGTGCTGTGCTCGTCGCACCTGCTCGCCGGCGAGCGCAAGGATCCGGAGCTCGTGAACTCCGCGGCATTCAACTACCTGATGTTGATGGGCACCGTCATCGGCGGCTGGCAGCTGGCACGCGGCGCGCTGGTCGCGACCGCCAGGCTCGAGACCGACGCCACGGACCCGGTCTTCCTGCGCACGCAGGTGCTGCTGGCCAGGTTCTATGCGGAGCACGTGCTGCCGCGTGTGCTGGCCTACGGCGTCGCCGTGCGCGCCGGCAGCAGCTCGATCATGGCGCTGACTGCCGACCAGTTCTGACACGCTGCCGGATCTTGGCCAACCCCTCGCACTGGTCACCCCTCACCGCCATCTCGGCGCGCGTGCCGCACGATCTACTGTCCTGGCTGGCCGAGCCGGGAATGCTCACCGCGCGCGTCCGTGCGTTGTGCGGTCCGGCGATGGGATTCCGGCGACTTGGCAGGTTGCGCGAGTCCGATCTCTCGACGTCGCTGCGTGAGCGGTTGCAGGTCGACGACGAAACCTGCCTGCTGCGCGAGATTGAGTTTTGCGCCAGCGGCGAGCGCATCGTGTTCGCGCAGACGGTACTGCCGGCCTCGACGATCGAGCATTACCCGTGGCTGCGCGAGCTCGGCGACTCGCCGCTCGGTGAGGCGCTGCGCCAGGTGGACGATCCGCTCGAGCGCGAGCCGCTCGAATACGCCGAACTCCCAGCGGCCCACCCGCTTGCCGAGGCCGCGCGCGTCGTCACGGGTGACGCGCTCTTGTGGGCCCGCCGCGCCGTGTACCGGCTCGGCGGCCTGCCGATCCTCGTGCAGGAAGTCTTCCTGCCCGAGTTGCTGCGCGTGCAGGCATCGGCCCGTTCGCACACCGAGGAGCACACCATGACAGCCGACCCGCTTCCGTTCGCCGTGCCACGACCCACCGTCGCGATCTCAGGTACGTCCGTGCGTTTCCCCGTCCACCGCATCTACTGCGTCGGGCGCAATTACGCTGCGCACGCGCGTGAGATGGGATCGGATCCGACGCGCGACCCGCCGTGCTTCTTCACCAAGCCTGCCGACGCAGTGGTCGCGAACGGCTCGCCAGTGCGTTACCCATCGCGCACGTCGAACCTGCACCACGAGGTGGAACTCGTCGTCGCGATCGGCAAGGGCGGCAAGCAGGTCTCTGCGGCCGAGGCGCTCGAGCACGTGTTTGGTTACGCGGTCGGCAATGACCTGACGCGTCGCGACCTGCAGGCGCACGCGAAGGACAATGGACTGCCCTGGGACGTCGCGAAGGGGTTCGATCACTCGGCGCCGATTACGGCGATCCGTCCCGTGACGGATGGTGGTCACCTCACGTCGGGTCGTATCTGGCTCGAGGTCAACGGACAATCGCGACAGGATGCCAACCTGTCCGAGTTGATCTGGAGCGTGCCCGAGATCGTGGCCGAGCTCTCGACACTGTTCGAACTGCAGGCAGGCGACCTGATCTTCACTGGCACGCCGGCCGGCGTCGGCGCCGTGCAGCGCGGCGATAGCATCGTGGCCGGCATCGACGGACTCGACACGCTCCGCACGACCATCGTCTGAACGCTCCGGGGGGAAGCTGATGGCATTCCGGCTGTATACGTACTGGCGCAGTTCGGCGGCGTACCGCGTCCGCATTGCGCTCGCGCTCAAGGGCCTCGAATACGAGTCCGTACCGAAGCACCTGCTGCGCGACGGCGGCGAGCAGCGCAAGCCCGATTACCTCGCGGTCAATCCGCAGGGATTGATCCCGGCGCTGGCTGACGACGGTTTCGTCATTCCGCAGTCGCTCGCCATCTGCGAATACCTCGAAGAGATCCATCCAGAACCGCAGCTGCTGCCGGGCTCGGCGCGGGACCGCGCGACCGTCCGCGGCATGGCCATGGTCGTCGCTTGCGATACGCATCCGCTCAACAACCTGCCGATCATGGGGTACCTGCGCCGTGAACTCGGCGCGGACGACGCGGCCGTCAACCGCTGGGTGGCGCACTGGATCGATCGCGGCTTTGCAGCACTCGAACGCTGGGTGGCTTCGATGCCGGGCGCGCCGGTCGAGGTTGGCCAGCAGCGCTTCTGCTTCGGCAACGCCCCGACCCTCGCGGACGTGTGCCTGGTGCCGCAGATGTACAACGCGCGCCGCTTCAGCGTCGACGTCACGCCCTATCCGCGGTTGGTCGCGATCTGCGCTCACCTCGAAGGACTGCCTGCGTTCACATTGGCCCGGCCGGAGAACCAGCCGGACGCCGAAGGGAAGTGATCGGTGATCAGTGGCTGGTGATTAGTGACTGGTGAATGGTGGCCAGGGGCTAGAATCCGTTCTGGCTATTCACTTATCACTGCCGAGGCTTCCCATGGTGACCGCCGTCGTCCTGATCAAGGCCGAGACCGACAAGGTGCCTGAACTGGCACAGACTATGGCCGAACTCGAAGGCGTGAGCGAGGTGTTCTCGGTGGCCGGCCAGTACGACCTCGTCGCGCTGGTGCGCGTGCGCGAGAACGAAGACCTGGCACGCGTGATCAGCGAGAAGATGCGCAAGCTGCCGGGGATCACGGGCTCGGAGACGCTGATCTCCTTCAAGGTCTATTCGAAGCAGGACCTCGACGCCGGCTTTCAGCTCGGTCTCGACTGACCGCGGATTCGTGCAGCCAGCAGCGGCATGAAAAACATGGCCAGCAGGCCGAACGCCATCAGTCCGCCGCGCGACAGATCGTAATCCGCAAGAATCCTCGCCCAGTCGAAGTGGAGCACGGCGCGACCCAGCCAGACTTCGAACGCGACGGTCAGTGCGACCCAGAGCGCGCCGATGCCGAACAGCTGCCGGCGGGTCTCAGCGCCGATCCAGCGTGTAAACGCCAGCGCTATGGCGAAGATGATCGCCGTGCCGATGAAGACGCCGACGCGGCGGGCCGGAAAGTCACCGATGGCCGGCGCGAGATACAACGTGCGCAGCGTGCCATGCACCGATTCGGCGACGATGATGACGAGCCAGGCGAGCAGGGCGCGAGACCACGGCATGGTGAACTTGCCAACTGCGCGCGGCGCTAGAGGGTGCCGCCGAGGCGTCGCAATGCGTCCGGCTGGAAATCGCCAACCTTGGCCCGGGCGTTGAACTGGATCGGTTCCTTGACCTCGTTGTCGAGACCGCCAACCAGGTAACCGCCGCTGTTGAGGTCGTGGTAGATGCCGAAACGGTAGAACGGAACCTGCGCGTCGTACGCCTGCAGCAGGCCGTGCATCGCAGCGCGCCACAGTGCGCCACGCGTGTCGTATGCGTCCTCGGCCAGCACCGACCAGCTGTCTTCGTCGAGATAGAACGTCCGCTTGCCGTAGATATGACGCTGACCCTGCTTGAGCGTGCCTTCCACCACCCACACGCGATGCAGTTCGTAGCGCACGTAGTCGGGATTGATCGACTTCGGCCGGATAATGTCCCTGTACTTGAGCGACTTGTCGGACAGCTTGTACGAGTTGTACGGCACGTAGATTTCGCGCTTGCCGAGCAGCTTCCACTCGTAGCGGTCGGGCGCACCGTTGTAGCCGTCGACCTGGTCGGTCGTCAGCATGCCCTCGGAGCCGTCGTTGACACCGTCGTACGCAAGGTCCGGCGCGCGACGCACACGGCGTTGTCCGGAGTTGTAGATCCATGCCGAGCGCTGTTCCGCGACCTGATCGACCGGTTCGTGCACCAGGAAGATCGTGCCGCGCAGCGTCGCAGGCTCGGTGAAATACCCGAGCGCGTAGAAGAGCCGGTTGGGCTCGACGTTTTCGACGTTCGCCGCGTAGATGCGCTGCGACCAGAAGCCGATCTTGTAGAAGTCGCCGTTGGGTCGGACCGGGAACGAGTGTCCCGCGCGGACAATGCCGCCGCCGAGATACCGCACGAGGTGATTCCAGATCGCCTCGAGGCCGTTTTCGGGAATCGGGAACGGTGTGGTCGAGCCGTTCAGGTCCTTGAGGCCGAAGCCCTGCAACGAGACCTTGCCCGCCTGCGCGATGACGCGATCCGTCACGGCCTTTGGATAGCCGACCGTACGACGCGTCGGGTACACGTTCATCCGGAAGTTCTGCGGATACTTCTGCAGCAGTGCCGCCTGGCCCCTGGTCAGCTTCGCCTCGTACTGGCCGACGTTCGTCGAGTTGATCGTAAAGAGCGGCTTGTCGCCCGGAAACGGATCGACGTAGCCCTGCTGCGGTGTCCAGCCTGCGGGGGCCTGCATCAGGCCGCCGTCCCAGGCGGGAATCGTGCCGTCGGCATTGCCGGCGCGCTCGGCGCCGACGGGCGTGAGGTCCTTGCCGAGGTGGGAGTAGTCAGCGGCGTGTGCGTTGGCAATGAGCCCCAGCATCGCCACCGCCAGGGTTAGCGCCCGATGCGCGAATTCGCCGACGATGCGTTCCCGAAGGGTTT
>JBAVIQ010000472.1:0-7807 GCA_049687035.1 Steroidobacteraceae bacterium | reverse complement strand
GTCTTCTGGAAATGAGTGCGCTCGAAAAGGGTCTGGCAATCGATGCAGCGCAATGCGTGCGGCGTGAGGTTCAGCCGCTTCAAATCGATCGGCCTTTCGCATACTTCGCACACGCCGTAACTGCCATCCGCCACTCGCAGCAGCGCTGCGTCGATCGCGCGCAGTTCGTCGAGGTCACGATCGATTTCGGCGAGGCCGACGTCCACGATCAGGTCGGCGAAGGATTCGTCCTCGAGGTCCCGCACCGAGTCGGCGATCTGCAGATAGTGTTCCGAGTCGCTCTTGATCAGCGCCTGGCGGATCTCTTCGCGCAGCTGGACTTGCCGCGCGCGCATGGCGGTTCGCAGCGACTCGACCTGATTGTTCTGGAGGTTGCGGGTCATCGCCATCTTCCTTGGGACAGAGCCCAAGGATCGGACGCGATCTGCGCCACATAAATAAGGAAGATGCGAAATTCATTGCGCCTAATGCAGCCGCTCCTGCGGGTGGCCGTGTCAGTCGGGCGGCAGGGCGCTCCGGTCCAGGAACAGTTCGTCCTCGAAGCCGAACGAACGCATGTCGGCGACCCGCATCGGATAGAGAATGCCGTCGAGGTGATCCACCTCGTGCTGGACGACCCGCGCATGGAAGCCCGTCACGGTGCGGTCGAGCGGGCGGCCGTCCAGGTCGAAGCCGCGGTAGCGCAGGTTGGTGTGGCGCGCGACCACGCCCCGCAAACCCGGCACCGACAGGCACCCTTCCCAGGCTTCGTCGCGTTCGTCGCCGAGCAGATCCAGGGTCGGGTTGACCAGTACCGTATACGGTACGGGCTCGGCCTGCGGATATCGGGGGTTGTGCGTGACCTCGAAGATCACGACCCGTAATGACACGCCGATCTGCGGCGCGGCGATGCCAGCGCCGTTCAGCGCGCGCATCGTGTCGTCCATGTCGGCCACGAGTGCGCGCAATTCGGCGGTGCCAAAGCTCTGAACGGGAGCGGCGGCCTGCAGCAGCAGCGGATGACCCATGCGGAGAACGGTGCGGACGGCCATGCGGGATTCCACGGAGCGGGAACGCAAGCGTAATCGACTGTGGCCGATTGACAAGGCCGGGAGGGGAGCGTAGCTAAGGCGCGATCCGAACACCCCTGGGACCGGCCGATGGACAATGGACTGCGCTGTTGGAAATGCGGAGCGTCGCTGGCCGACTATTCGCTGCCGCTGCGGCGACTGGAGGAATGCCGGACATGCCATGCGGAGCTGCACGCTTGCCGCATGTGCGAGTTCTACGACACTGGCAAGGCCAAGCACTGCCGCGAGACGATCGCCGAAGAGGTGAAGGACAAGCAGGTGGCGAATTTCTGTGATTACTTCCGGCCGACACCTTCGGCCTACCGACCCGAGGCCGTGAGCGCGGCCGACAAGGCCAAGGCCGAACTCGAAGCGCTGTTCGGCCGCAAATAACGACCAGGAGACGACCGTGACGATGATACGACAAGCGGTGCTGACCGGCATCGCGGCAATGACGCTGCTGGCAGGCGTGGCAGGTGCGGGCGAAAAGGCCGCTCAAAAGACAGCCGACTCGGCGCCCGCGATGACAGCAGTGCGACCGGAGATCTACGCGCCGGTGACGCTGAGCGCGGACTTGTCGTCCTTGAGCGCCAGCGAGCGACAGATGCTGGGCCTCTTCATCGAGGCCGGCGAAATCATGGACGATCTCTACTGGCGGCAGACCTACGGCAACCGCGATGCGCTGCTGCAAGGCGTCACCGATCCGCGCGCCCGTGACTTCGTGCTGCTGAATTACGGCCCCTGGGACCGGCTGGCCGACAATGCGCCCTTCGTGCCTGGCGTCGGGGCGAAGCCGGAGGGCGCGCAGTTCTACCCGCACGACATGACGCGCGAGGAGTTCGAAAAAGCGAACCTGCCGCAGTCGCGCAGCGAATACACGCTGCTGCGGCGCGACGCCAAGGGCGCATTGCAGGTCGTGCCGTACCACGTCGAGTACCGCGAAACCCTGGCAAAGGCGGCGGCCAAGCTCGAGCAGGCGGCTGCGCTGGCCGAGGATTCTGCCCTGAAGAAGTACCTGGAACTGCGCGCCAAGGCGCTGCTCACCGATGATTACCGCGCCAGCGACCGCGCCTGGCTCGACATGAAGTCGAACCGCATCGACGTCGTCATCGGCCCGATCGAGACCTACGAAGACGCGCTGTTCGGCTACAAGGCCGCGTACGAGTCGTACGCGCTGATCAAGGACATGGAGTGGAGCAAGCGCCTCGAACGCTATGCCGCCATGCTGCCGGAACTGCAGCGCGGCTTGCCGGTCACGGATGCGTACAAGGCGGAGCAGCCCGGCACCGATTCCGACCTCAACGCATACGACGCGGTGTACTACGCCGGCCACTGCAACGTGGCGTCGAAGACCATCGCGATCAACCTGCCTAACGACGAGCAAGTTCAGCTCGAGAAGGGCACGCGCCGGTTACAGCTCAAGAACGCCATGCGCGCCAAGTTCGACAAGATCATGCTGCCGATCGCCGACGAGCTGATCGTGCCGGAGCAGCGCAAGCACGTGACGTTCGACGCGTTCTTCGCCGACACCATGTTCCACGAAGTCGCGCACGGCCTCGGCATCAAGAACACGCTCGACGGCAAGGGCACGGTTCGCGACGCGCTCAAGGAGCAGGCGAGCTGGTTGGAGGAGGGCAAGGCCGACATCCTCGGGCTGTACATGATCACGAAGCTGCACGAGAAGGGCGAGGTCGGCGGTTCGCTCGAGGATTACTACGTGACGTTCCTCACCGGCATCTTCCGCTCGGTGCGGTGGGGCGCCGCCGAGGCCCACGGCCAGGCCAACATGGTTCGCTTCAACTATTTCGCCGATCGCGGCGCGTTCAGCCGCGATGCCAACGGCCATTACCGCGTCGACATGGTGAAGATGCGCAAGGCGATGGACGAGTTGTCGGCCGACATTCTCAAGCTGCAGGGCGACGGCAGCTACGCGGGCGTCAAGGAACTGCTCGCCCAGCTCGGCGTGCTGAAGCCCCAGCTGTCCGCCGACCTCGCCCGGCTCGGCGCGCGCAACATTCCGGTCGACGTCCGTTTCGAGCAGGGCAAGGCCGTGCTGGGCCTGAAGTAGGCGTTACCGTGTCGAACGCGGTCGAGCGCGTCATCGAGCCGCGGCCGCGCGACCTCGGCGATTTCACCGTTCGTCGCGTGCTGCCTGCGGTTGGACTGCAGGCCGTCGGTCCGTTCATCTTCTTCGATCACATGGGTCCGGCGGTTTTCGGGCCGGGGCAGGGCGTCAACGTGCGGCCGCACCCGCACATCGGTCTCGCGACCGTGACGTACCTGTTCGAAGGCGCGTTCATGCATCGCGACAGCCTGGGCACGGCGCAGTTGATCCGTCCGGGCGATGTCAACTGGATGGTGGCGGGTCGCGGCATCGTGCATTCGGAGCGCACGCCACTGGAGGTGCGCGACGCCAACGGCTTTACGCGTGCCCACGGCATCCAGACGTGGATCGCGCTGCCGCACGCGGAGGAAGAGCGCGAGCCGTCATTCGCCCATCACGGGGCAGCCAGCCTGCCGCGCATCGAACGCCCAGGCGTGATCCTCACGGTGATTGCGGGCACGGCGTACGGCGAGCGTTCACCCGTCGACGTGTTCTCGCCGACGCTGTATGTGGATGTGCAGCTGGCCGCCGAGGCTGCGGTGGAGGTGTCGGACGAGCACGAGCAGCGCGCTTGTTACGTCGCGCAGGGCCGGATCGAAATCGCCGGCCAGGCCTATGACGAGGGCCAGTTCGTGGTGCTCGCGTCCGCTGCGGGTCCGGTGTCGATGCGTGCGCTCGCAACGTCGCGCGTCATGCTTGCCGGCGGTGCTCCGCTCGACGGACCGCGGCACATCTACTGGAATTTCGTTGCCAGTTCGCACGAACGCATCGAAGCGGCCAGGCGTGACTGGCGTGAGCATCGGTTCGCGCCGGTGCCAGGCGATGCAGAAAGGATTCCATTGCCCGACGAATGACGCCGCGCCGATGGGCGCGGCACCATACGCGTCACCGTGCGTTCAGGCGCGTGCCGCAACCGTGGTACGTCTGGCCACCGGATTCCACCGTCACGACATGGTCGTATTCCAAGTCGCCATCGTCCACGCAGCGCTCGGCCTTGATCGAGGCCTTGATCGAGACCGCATCCTTCTGCGCCGTATAGACGTTCGTGCCGTCGGGCGCGGTGGCTGCCTGGGCCTGCTCGAAGTCGTAGCGGTCCTCGCCGTAATTCGTGCTCCAGCTCAGCTTGCTGGCGGGACCGACTTCGAGGATCCAGCCAGGTTCGTTGCCCACAGCGCGGTACACCACGCCGCGCACGCGGGCGTCCTCGCGCAGTGAGTCGGCCCGCCGTTCTTCGCATCGCACCGCTGGTGCGCCCTGTCGCTCGAGCGTAGCGGCGCTGCCCTTGGTCCAGAACACCATCACGCTGTCGGCGTAACGCGTGCCCGAAGCGCTGATTGTCTGGTCGAGCCGCCGCGTGCCGTCGTGGAAATCGATGGCAATCGCCTTTTCGCGCAAGAGGTTGCGCATGACCAGCGTCTGGCCGTCCGCGCACTGCCACACGTAGGCGCGCAAGACTCCTGTGGGAAGCTCATCCGCCGCGGGGGTCGGTGCAGGCGCCGGTGCGGTCGCAGCCGGCGGTGTGTCCGCAGCGGTTTCGTCCGAGGGTGCTTCCTTGCGTTGGCAGCCCGCGGCTGCGATCAGTGCGATGCCTGCGAGAGAGCCGATCAACAGGCGGAGGGGCAGCGTGGGCGACGTCGTCATGGGGATCACCGGGCAGGCGGGACGGCGCCGATTTTACATGGGTGGCCTCAACAGTTCGCTGCGCGCAGGCGGGCCTTTGCGTCGCGCCAGCGTTCCCAGAGGCCACCGGCCTCGCGGGCCGAATAACCTGCCCGCATGCGCGAATCGACACTGTCGAGCGCCGCCTGTAGCTTCTGGCACGTCATCACGCGTTCCGCTTCCGCGCCGGCGGGGCCGGCGTTGTCACGCTCCGTCGTCTTCCTGTGGTTCGTCGGCGTTTGCGCAACGACTTTGCCCACTTCCGGCGACGCTCCGGCCGCTGCGGGCACGGGCTGGTCGAGTTTCAATTCACGCACTTCCGGCATGGGGCCGCACGGTCGGTCGGAAAACGTGACGAGGCCTGGCGTCACGCAACTGAAAACGAGGCGGCGCGTCGGGCCCGCGTGCTGCTTGACCGGCTCGAGCACGACGGTGCCGCCACCGCCCGTGGGAGTATCGACAGCCGGCAGCGGCAGCACACTGGCAGCGTGCGGCGACGTGGGCAGGACGAAGAGCGCCGCCTGGGCGGCAATGAGCAGGCGGACAGCTGGACGTGTCACGGCGAACCCTCCATGGAACGGAAGGCCATGCTCGGGTCAGCGCGCGGGGATGTCGTGCGCGATTCGTCGCGCGTGTGCGCAATTAAGCGCCGGGCTTCGCGTTGGTTACGGACCTGGCGTGCGCGACCTGGCCTCAGGCCCGCCCGACGTTCGAGTCGGTTGGTGCGTGGAAGTACTGGCTCTCCGCCGAGAACTGTTCGACCAGCCGGCGCAGCTCGGCCATGCGGGCTTCGGCGGTGCCGATCGCCAGACAGTCTTCGCAGCGGGGGTCGCCGCAGGGCTGTCGCGTGTAGAGCCAATACTGCACGGCTCCCGCGAGCAGGCCATCCGCGATGTCCCACAAGTCGGCCTTGTCATCGCCGTCGGCGATCTGGTTGCCGAGATCGACGGCACGACTGAAGGCTTCGTCGAACGGTTGGGAGTCTTCGGTTTGCGTATTGGCGGTCACGTTGGGAAATGCAGTCAGGGGACCAATCGCAATGATACCAGAGAGGTCCGCCGGAACGTCGTCGAAATGTGCAAAAAATGCTTATAAATCAGGTGATTCTGGCGCTTCAGATGCCCGCCTTGGTGAGTGCGTCGACGAATGCGCGGATGGCGCCGGCGAGTCCTGGGTGTCCCGTTTCGAGGCGCACTGCGGCGTTTTCCAGTGCATCGGCCGGCGCGACGTCCTGGACCGGGACGGGGCCGGCCTGGGTCTGCGGCGCCAGTGCCTGCTGGATGTCCGCCAGGGCCGCCTCGAGCAGCGCACGCTGTTGCGGGTCGAGTTGCGGGAGGTCCGCCAGTTCGCGGTGCAGGTCGCGCAGCGTCTGTTGCAGGTCGTTCATGGCTTGCCTCCGCCGAAGTCCTTTGCGGCGAGTGTAGCAGCGGCCGGCGTCGCGCCGGCTGTGGAAAGACCGGACGCCGCTACGCTGTGGCCCACTAGAATGGAGCATCCAGGACAGGGAGCGCCGCATGAATTCGTCCACCAGGTCGCTATGGGTGCCACTGCTCGTAACGGCCGCACTGTTTGCCACGCCGCTGGTGGCGTACGCCGACTCACCACGCTTCGAGTTCACGCCGTTCGTCGGCGGTCGAATGGGTGGCGGTTTCGATGTTGCGGCCGCTGACGGCACCAGCAGTTCGGTCGACCTCGACGCCGGCATGAGCTATGGACTCGACCTCGGGCTGTACCGTGACAGTCAGTCCTTCTACGAACTGCTCTATTCGACGCAGACGACGAGCCTCGACTCGAAAGACTCGTTGCTCGACGGTGTGGACCTGCGCATCGACTACCTGCAGTTCGGTGGCACCGCGTTCTTTCCGCAGGAAAGCGATTTCTTCGTGCCGTACCTGTCGCTCACGATCGGTGCGACTTTCATGGAACCGGACGCCGGTGGTTACGACTCCGAGACCATGTTCTCGGGCAGCATCGGTGGCGGCTTCCGCATTCCGTTCAACGACAACGTCGCCCTGAACCTGGGCGTGCGTGGCTACCTGACCTTCATTGACTCCGACACGGACTTGTTCTGCGTCAGCAATTCACTGGATGCCGGCTGCCTCGTGCGATCGTCGGGCAGTACGTTCTTCCAGGCCGAAGGTCAGCTGGGGCTCAGCGTCCGGTTCTGAGGCGAATCAACGGGCCAGCGCAGAAATTTCGGCGCCGCTGCCGTCGTCGAAGTGCAGTTCGCGTCCCCGCAATCTCATAGAGTGGGGACCGAGCTCGCGTCCTCCAGTTCGGGCGGCGACTCCGTGAACAGCACGCGCAGGCGCACGCCCACCTTTTCCTGCGGCGTGAGTCCGTTGCGGTCGCGCATGACGCGCACCAATGCGGCCGGATCGTCGGTGATGATGTTGTCCACGTCGCGCCCGGCCAGCGTCTTGAACCACACGATCGCGATGATCGCGAGGAACGGCAATGCCAGCAGCACCACGCGCGCAAACATGCGGCCGCCCAGCAGCACAAGCAATCGCAGCTTGTTCGCGACGGCGCCGATGGCTCCCCACAGCGTGACCGAGCGCTGCCCGATCGCATGGCCAGAAATCCAGGCATAGCCGGCGAGTTGGGCGATCTGGAAGCTGATCGCGGCACCTACCGCGAGCAGCACGAAGACGATGCCGGACGGTGACAGCACGAAGCGGGCAATGTCGAAATTGCTGATCACGTCGGAACCGGAGCGGGCGACGACCCGGTCGGTAAGCCAGCCGGCGAGCGGCGTGATCGCAATGAACCCGAGCAGCTGCACCAGCAGCTGCCAGGCGATCACGACTCCGCGGCGCCGTATGACGTCGCCGCGGGCGCGGTCGAAGAGTTCAAGCCAGTTTATGCGCCGCGCCCATTGTCGTTGTGGTCGACGCAGCGCCCGGACTCCGTCCTGTCAGACGAGGACCCGTTCGATGCCGCCTGCGTTGGCCCGTTGCACGTAGGATTCGAGCCAGGCAGGACCCAGCAGGTG
>JBAVIQ010000471.1:0-4559 GCA_049687035.1 Steroidobacteraceae bacterium | reverse complement strand
CCAGCGAGGCAATGCCCATGTGCACGCCCTGGCCCATCTCGGAGAGGCCGCAGATGACCGTGACCTGTCCGCTCGGTGCGATGCGCAGGAAGGCGTTCGGTGCAAAGCCTGCCCCTGCGGTTGCTGCCGCCGCAGCCTGGGCGAACCGGGACGTCATGGGCAGCGTGAACCCGATGACGAGCGCGCCGGTGGCGGCCGCGGAGCCCTTGAGGAAATCGCGGCGCGTGGGGAATGCATTGGTGCTCATGGCTGTCTCCGTGCCTCAGGCGCTGAGCGTCGCGGCCGCATCCTTGATGGCGGCGCGAATCCGGTTGTACGTACCGCAGCGGCAGAGGTTCCGGCGCATCGCTGCGTCGATGTCGGCGTCGTTGGGCCTGGGGTTTCGCGCCAGCAATGCGGCCGCGCTCATGATCTGCCCGCTCTGGCAGTAGCCGCATTGCGGCACGTCGTTGCGGATCCATGCAGCCTGCAGGGCCTGGCCGATGCGGTTCGAGTCCATCGCCTCGATCGTGGTCACCTGCTTGCCGGCCACCGCTTCGATCGTGGTCACGCAAGCGCGTGTCGGCTTGCCGTCGACGTGCACGGTGCACGCACCGCACGCAGCAACGCCGCAGCCGAACTTGGTGCCCGTGTAACCGAGTTCATCGCGCAAGGCCCACAACAGCGGCGTATCGGGTGTTGCGGACAGCTGCACGGTCTTGCCATTAAGCGAAAGCGAAATCATGGAGTTTCCCCAGCGCAGGAATGCACGTGCCGGTTGGCCGGCCAATAGGATCTAGTATAAAGCCGTCTTATGGATGGATCATTGCATCAATTGGCGCCGATGTACGAACGGGCTCGCGCGGAGGGGGCACCGCTCGTGCTCGCTACCGTCGTCGCCACCCGCGGCTCGACCTACCGCAAGGCGGGAGCGCAGATGCTGATCGGGCCCGGTGGCCGGTACGAGGGAATGCTCTCGGGCGGCTGTCTCGAAGGCGACCTTGCTGCACACGCGGCATCGGTGCTCGAGACCGGCACTCCAAAGATGTTGCGGTACGACAACGGCGGGGATGACGATCTGTTGTGGGGACTGGGCGCCGGCTGCGAAGGCGGCATGGACGTCTGGCTCGTCAGGCTCGATCCCGCGGCGGGCTGGGAGCCCTTCGCAACCCTGTCACGGAGTTTCGAGCAACGTGAATGTGTCAGGTATGCCCTGGTACTCGATTCAGAGGCGCCGGTCCTGCCCGTCGGCACAACGCTCTGGGTGGTGGGCGGTCCGGCCCCGCCTGCCGGACTACCGGAACGGCTGACCGCCTGGCTGGCAGCACAAGCCGGGGACAACATGCATACGGCGACCACCGGGATCGTCGAGTTCGGCAGTCCTCGTGTGCGCTTGTTTGTTGCCTCCGCGGCGGTCCCCCGCGAATTGCTGCTGATTGGCGGTGGTCCGGACGCGCTGCCGGTGGTGGAATTCGGCGCCACGCTGGGTTGGCGCGTGACTGTGGCGGATCATCGGCCGGCTTACGCGGACCCGGCGCGATTTCCGCGGGCACGCCGCGTGCTCCTGACCACCCCGGTGGAACTGGCGCGGCACGTGGACCTGGCGCGGTTCGATGCCGCGGTGGTCATGAGCCATCACATCGCTACCGACCTCGCGGCGCTCGCTGCACTGGCCACGACGTCGATTCCCTACGTCGGATTGCTCGGTCCTGCGTCGCGTCGCAAACGGCTGCTGGCCGACCTCGGTACGGCGACCGCGGCGAAGTTCGGGGCACGTTTGCATGCACCGGTCGGTCTCGAACTCGGCGGGCGCGATCCGGCGAGCATCGCGCTGGCGATCACCGCGGAGATCCAGGCGCATCTGCATGGCAAGGGGCATGGGCAGGCACTCGACCGCAACACCGCGGCGTCGAGCCTGCACGTCATGCTGCTGGCTGCCGGCAGTTCGTCGCGTTTCGGTTCGCCGAAGCAACTGGCCGATGTCGCGGGACGGCCCATGCTCGCGCGCACCTTGGACACGGTGCTGCAACTCGAGCGACGGCACGCCGTGACCGTGGTGCTCGGTGCGAACGCCGAGCGTCTCGAGCCGCTGGTGCGCAATGCAGCGGCGAACGTGGCCTTCAATCCGGATCACGCGCGGGGCATGGCCAGTTCCATTCGGGTGGGCCTGGCACAGGCGCCGTTCGATGCGCGCGGAGCGTTGATCGCGCTTGCGGACCAGGTTGCAGTGACGGCCGACGACCTGCGGCAGCTCGTGTCACGCTGGGAGCAGCAACCCGACCGCATCGTCGCCGCGCAGTACGCGGACACGATCGGTGTTCCCGCCATCTTTCCCGCCGATCTGTTCCGGGAGCTGGCGGAGTTGCAGGGCGATCGCGGTGCGCGCGTCGTGCTGTTGCGCTATCCAGAGCGAGTCATCGGGGTGCCCATGCCGTCCGCGGCGCAGGACATCGACACGCCGGAGGACCTCTCGGTCAGCGCTCCGTCCTGATCCTTGCGCGAGCCGCCCGTCAATCGTTCCGGGATGCGGTCACGAGCATCCAGTCGAACGCCACGGGGATCGCCACATGCAGCGGGGCGTAGTTGAAGGTCGTCACCCAGGTCCGCAGGGCCTGTTGCACGCAACCGTCACCGGACTCCGCAGCGGCGTCGCTGACCCGCCCATCCGGTTGGACGTTGAAGTGCGTGCGGTACACCGCTCCCGACGTCGCCTCGCACCCGCGCGGGATGGCGAGTTCCGCGGCACCCAGCAATTGCAGTTCGGGCACTGGCGGAGCGGGAGCGAGGGTGGGTGCGACGCAGCCGGAAACCAGCGACAGTCCCAGCAACGCGACGAGCAGTCGCAGCTGCCCGGTGCGGGGGCAGCGTTCGGAACGGGCGGTCATGGCGGCCTCCACAGGCGACGGACACCTGGCGTGAATCCTGCGCATCACTGTACCCGCGTTGCACTGCAACAATCACAAGTACTTTGGTTGCCTCTGCGCTACGGCTTGCGCCCGGGGATAAAGCGCATCCGTAAGGGCCGCAGTCCACTCCGTCAGTGCACTGTGCAAGACTTCGCGCCACAGACACAAACAACATCGGCCGGAAACCACGAACGACGGCTGGCCGGAACCAGGGGGAACGATTGATGAAACCGATCGGTGAAGTCGCGCGCGCAATCGGCATTGATCCCGCCGTGCTCGAACCATACGGCCACTACAAGGCCAAGGTGCCGCTGTCCGCCTTCAAGGGCCGCCCGAGCCGCGGCAAGCTCGTGCTGGTCTCCGCCATCACGCCGACGCCGGCGGGCGAGGGCAAGACCACCACCTCCATCGGCCTCGTGCAGGGTCTCGCGAAGATCGGCGTGAACAGTGCGGCGGCGCTGCGCGAACCCAGTCTCGGCCCCGTGTTCGGCATGAAGGGTGGGGGAGCGGGCGGCGGCGCTTCCGAAGTGCTGCCGATGATGGACATCAACCTGCACTTCAACGGCGATTTCCACGCCGTCTCGAGCGCGCACAACCTGCTCGCGGCGCTGGTCGACAATACATTGCACAACACCAACCCCTCGCGGCTCGATCCGCGGCACGTCACGTGGAAGCGCGTCATCGACATGAACGACCGCGCGCTGCGCGACATCATCATCGGCCTTGGCGGCCGCTCCGAAGGCATTCCGCGCGAAAGCGGTTTCGACATCACGGCCGCGAGCGAGGTCATGGCGATCCTGTGCCTTGCCAGCGACATACCCGACCTCAAGGCGCGGCTCGGCCGCATCGTCGTGGGCTACACTTCGGACGGCACTGCGGTCACGGCGGGCGAACTTGGCGCCGTCGGCGCAATGGCCGCTCTCATGAGCCAGGCGATCAAGCCGAACCTGGTGCAGACCACCGAGGGCGCACCCGCGTTCGTCCACGGCGGGCCTTTCGCCAACATCGCGCATGGAACGAACAGCGTCACGGCCACGCGCGCCGCCTTGTCCTATGCGGATATCGTCGTCACCGAGGCGGGCTTCGCCTTCGAACTCGGCGCCGAGAAGTTTTTCGACATCAACTGCCGCTACGGCGGGTTCGCGCCGGCCTGCACGGTACTGGTGACCACGATCCGCGCGCTGAAGATGCATGGCGGCAAGCCGCTCGCGGAGGTGAGCAAGCCGGACGTCGAGGCAATGACCCGCGGCTTCTCCAACATGGAGAAGCACATCGAGAGCATCCGCAAGTTCGGCCAGGCCTGTGTCGTGGCGATCAACGGGTTTCCGACGGATACGCCGGAGGAAGTCGCTGCGTTGCAGAAGCACTGCGCCAGCCTCGGCGTGCAGGCCGTGCCTGCGCAGCCCTTCAGCGCAGGCGGCAGCGGCTGCGTCGAACTCGCGGAGGTCGTGCGTGACCTCGTTGCGCGCACGGAACCCGGCTTCAAACCGCTCTACGAGTGGAGCGACACGATCGAGCACAAGATCGCGACCGTCGCCCGCGAGATGTATGGCGCGCAGGCCGTGGACTACACGGCGCGCGCGAAGCGTGATCTCGAGCAGTTGAAGAAGGCGGGCTTCGACAAGCTGCCGATCTGCATCGCCAAGACCCAGCAATCGCTTTCCGATAACCCGG
>JBAVIQ010000470.1:0-2060 GCA_049687035.1 Steroidobacteraceae bacterium | reverse complement strand
GTGCGCTCCAGCTTCGGTGAGCATGCGGAGGCGGCGGTGCGCTTGCCGGAGAATTCGCTTTACGTGCCTGTAGCCGGCGGGATTCGTGCCCGTGCCCAGGCGGGACAGCAGGGTGCGATGCCGGCGGAGGTCTTCGCCGTGCCCGTCGTGGACGCGCTGTTGCGCAACTCGCCGCCGCGCGTCATCCGGGGCGGTACCAACAGCGTGCGGCTGCCACTGCTGAAGCGGCTGTTGCCGGCGGCGGCGTTCGACGCCAAGCTCTCGAAGCTGTTTGGCCTCGACGCGCTGCGCTGATCATCCGTTGCTGCAATCGTCATGAAGTCCCGCTCCACTCCGCTGAATCCGAGGAAGCTGCTGCACTCCAAGTGGACGGCCGTGAATCCGCGGGACAAGGAGAAGCATTTCCTCGTGACCGGGATCGTCGATCCGCAACCGCCGGGATCGCCGGTCGTGTCGGTCGAGATCGAGGCGGTGCACTCGAAACGGGTCCAGGTGATGCCGTGGCGGGACCTGACGGACGCCACGCAGTGGCGGCGGGGGTGGGATTAACGCGGCAAGAGTTCCTTGTGCGCGGCCAGGACGTGCCTGGCGATGCTGCGCGGGTCGGGCACGACGCTGCTTGCGGCCGTGATTCCGAATCCCATCGCGCCGGCGTAGCTATCCACCGTGATGTTCACTCCCAGGCCATGCGCCACGATCGACAGCGGCCAGTAGCGAGTCATGCGGGCACCTGCGAAATAGAGCGGCACCTGCGGTCCGGCCACGTTGGAAATGACGACGTTGGCCAGCGGGGGGACCAGGTTCCCGAGCATTGCGCGCTCGTAGATCGACGCCAGCCAATGCAGGATCCACGGCATGCCGAAGGACGGAAAGTCGGTGGGCAGGATGGCCTTGACGCGGCCAGTCGCTGACTTCGCGGCCGTTGCGGCGTCGCGGATGGCGCATAGCCGTCGCACCGGGTTGGCAATGTCGGTGGCAAGGCTGACTCGGACCATGGTCGCCTGCGTCGTGTACTCCGTGTTGCCGGGTGCGCGCAGCGAGATTGGCACCGCAGCGAGCAGTGGTTCTTGCGGCAGGCCACCATGGTCCAGCAGGTAGCGGCGCAGTGCGCCGCTGCAAATGGCCAGCACGACGTCGTTGATCTTCGCGTCGTGCGCTGCGGCAATGGCCTTGATCTGCTCAAGCGGGACCGAGACGCCGGCGAAGCCACGCTCGCCGGTAATGGCGACGTTGAGCAGGGTCCTGGGTGCGAATCCCGACGTCCCGGTGGACTGCGGGGACGCCTTGTCGCCGCCGCCGCGCAGACCGATCAGCGCCCTGACGATGTCGGGCAGCGTGCGCACGAACTTCAGGTATTGCGCCACGTCGTGTTTCAATCCCGCTGCCGCCAGCGTGCCAAGTCCGGGGTGCTCGCCGGGGCTCACCTGGCTGGAAGCCTCGGGTGGAATCCGCCTGCCCCGGGGCGTCAGGTCGAACAGGACGCGCGCGAGCATGATGGCCGCCTGCCCGTCGACCAGCGCGTGGTGGATCTTCGTGTAGTAGGCGACCTGGCCCGACTTCAACCCCTCGATGATGTACACCCTCCAGAGCGGACGGGTCCGGTCGAGCAGGATCGAGTGCAGGCGACCGACACATTCCTCGAGTTGCTTCTGCGTGCCTGGACGCGGAAGCACCACGTGCTGGATGTGATATTTCAGGTCGACGTCGTCGGCCTGCACCCAGACAGGGTTCGCCAGTTGCAGTGGCATCTCGGCCAGCGTGCGGCTGAGCACTGGAACCAGGGCCAGGCGGCGGGCGTAGAGACGCTGAACGGCCTTGCAGAAGTCTCCCCGATGATTCGCCGGGAGCGTCAGCAGGCTCAGCGACCCGACGTGCATGGGCGTTGCCGGCGTCTCCAGGTGCAGGAACAGGCCGTCCAGTCCGCTCAAGGGCTTCATGTGCCGTGATGCCTCGTGCTCGGCGAGCCAGTCGAGAGTCTCAGGATACGCGGGTTGCGGATTCCTCAGGGATCCGTAAACCTGCGCAGGGTGGACACGAGCGCATAATCGCCACTTCCAGGG
>JBAVIQ010000469.1:0-4652 GCA_049687035.1 Steroidobacteraceae bacterium | reverse complement strand
GCTGGTGGACGACGCCATCGTCGTGGTCGAGAACGTCGAACGCGTGATGCGCGAGGAGGGACTGTCGCCCGTCGAAGCCACGCGCAAGTCAATGCGGGAGATCACCGGCGCGCTCGTCGGCATCGGCCTCGTGCTCGCGGCAGTGTTCGTGCCGATGGCGTTCATGCCGGGTTCCATCGGGGTGATCTACCGGCAGTTCTCCGCGACGATCGTGTCCGCGATGTCGTTGTCGGTGCTGGTCGCGATCGTGCTCGTGTTTCTGGTCATCTACCTGTTCCTGCAGAACTTCCGCGACACGCTGATTCCCACCATCGCGGTGCCCGTGGTGCTGCTCGGGACCATGGGCGTGCTGGCCGCGCTCGGCTTCTCGATCAACATGCTCACTATGTTCGCCTTGGTGCTGGCGATCGGCCTGCTGGTGGACGACGCCATCGTCGTGGTCGAGAACGTCGAACGCGTGATGCGCGAGGAGGGGCTGTCGCCACTCGAGGCCACGCGCAAGTCCATGCGGGAGATCACCGGCGCGCTCATCGGCATCGGCATGGTGCTCGCGGCGGTATTCGTGCCGATGGCGTTCATGCCGGGTTCGATCGGCGTGATCTACCGGCAGTTCTCCGCGACGATCGTGTCCGCGATGTCGTTGTCGGTGCTGGTCGCGATCGTGCTGACACCGGCGCTGTGCGCGACGATGCTGAAGCCGGTGCGCAAGGGCGAGCACCACGCCGAGACAGGCTTCTTCGGGTGGTTCAACCGCGCGTTCGAGCGCGGCAGCGCGACCTACCGGAACGGCGTGCGCGGCATCCTGGCGCGCAGCGGCCGCTTCATGCTCGTGTTCGCCGGCCTGGCCGTCGTGATGGGCCTGCTGTTCGCGCGGCTGCCCACCGCGTTCCTGCCCCAGGAAGACCAGGGATTCCTGCTCGCGCAGATCATCGCGCCGGTCGGCGCGACACAGCAGCGCACCCTGCAGTCGCTGGAGAAGGTGGAGCAGCATTTTCTCGAGGGCGAGAAAAGCGCGATCAAGGCGGTATTCGGCGTGCAGGGCTTCAGCTTTGGCGGCACTGGCCAGAACAACGGCATCGCCTGGATCAACCTGAAGGACTGGAGCGAGCGCAAGGCGCCTGAGCTGCACGCCGATGCGATCGCCGGCCGCGCGATGGCAGGACTGTCGCAGATCAAGGACGCCTTCGTCTTCGCGTTCGCGCCGCCGCCGATCCCGGAGCTCGGACTGGCGGCCGGCTTCGCCTTCTTCCTCAAGGACAACGGCGGGGCAGGCCACGAGGCGCTCACCGCCGCACGCAACCAGTTCCTGGGTGCCGCCGCGCAGAGCAAGCTGCTGGCGAACGTGCGCCCGAACGGGCAGGAAGACACGCCGCAGTTCCACATCGACGTCGACAACGAGCGGGCTGCCGCGCTCGGGCTGGCGACGGCCGACATCAACTCGACGCTCTCCGCGGCCTGGGGTGGCCAGTACATCGACGACTTCGTCGACCGCGGTCGCGTGAAGCGGGTGTACATCCGCGCGGATGCGCCTTTTCGCATGACGCCCGAGGACTTCAAGCTCTGGTCGGTGCGCAACGCCGAGGGACGCATGGTGCCGTTCTCCGCGTTTGCGACATCGCGCTGGGACTACGGCTCGCCGCGCCTCGAGCGCTACAACGGCGTGCAGGCGATGGAGATCAATGGCCAGGGCGCGCCGGGCGTCAGCACGGGCGAAGCGATGGCCGAGGTGGAGCGCCTGGTCGAGCAACTGCCGGCAGGCTTTGGCGTCGAGTGGACCGCCGTCTCGTACCAGGAACGGCAGGCAGGGTCGCAAACGCCACTGCTCTACGCGCTGTCGCTCCTGATCGTCTTCCTGTGCCTCGCCGCCCTGTACGAAAGCTGGTCGATCCCGACGGCGGTACTGATGGTGGCGCCGCTCGGCATCCTCGGTGCGACCCTGGCCAGCACCCTGTTCGGCATGAACCGTGACGTGTATTTCCAGGTCGCGATGCTCACCACCGTCGGCCTCACCAGCAAGAACTCGATCCTGATCATCGAGTTTGCCAAGCGGAACCTCGAGCACGGCATGGAGCTGGTCGAGGCGACGATGCGGGCCGTGC
This sequence comes from Steroidobacteraceae bacterium, assembly GCA_049687035.1. GTDB lineage: Bacteria > Pseudomonadota > Gammaproteobacteria > Steroidobacterales > Steroidobacteraceae > RPQJ01. The sequence goes on along the minus strand of JBAVIQ010000469.1, from coordinate 2,553 downwards.
AGATCAGGTTGCGCCCGATCCTGATGACCTCGCTGGCGTTCGGATTCGGCGTACTGCCGCTCGCCGTCGCGACCGGCGCCGGCTCCGGCGCGCAACGCGCGATCGGGACCGGCGTGCTCGGCGGCATGGTGGCAGGCGTCACGCTGGGCCTGTTCTTCATTCCGCTGTTCTTCGTCGTGATCGAACGCCTGTTCGTGCAGAGAAAGGCTCATGACTAGGCAAACCATGTCCTCGCTGGTGCTCGCTGCCGTCGTGATGACGGGTGGGTGCGGCGCGCTCGAGCCGCAATTGCCTGAGGCCGCCCCGTCCATTCCGGCTGAGTGGCCCATGCCGGCCAGGACTGCGGTCCCGGCCGCGGCCGCGGGTGACACGGAAGCATCGCCCGGGACGCCGGCCACGGCCGACATCGGCTGGCGCGATTTCTTCGTCGAGCCGCGACTGCAGGAAGTGATCGCCCGCGCCCTCGCCAACAATCGCGACCTGCGGGTGGCCGTGCTCAATGTCGAGCGAGCGCGTGCGCTTTACCGCATCCAGCGGGCCGACCGCGTGCCGTCCATCGAGGCGACCGCGGCGATGGTCCGCACGGGTGGCGACAGACCCGTCACCGATGCATTCACCGCGGGCGTTGGCATCACCGAGTTCGAACTCGACCTGTTCGGTCGCGTGCGCAACCTGAGTCAGGCGGCCCTGCAGCAGTACTTCGCGCAGGAGGAAGCGCGACGCAGCGCGCAACTGACATTGATCGCAGAGGTCGCGAACGCATACCTGACGCTCGCCGCCGACCAGGAACAGCTGCGCGTCGTGCAATCGACACTCAGGACGCGCGAAGAATTCCATGCGCTGACGCAGCAGCGATACGCGCTCGGCGCGGTCTCCGCACTGGACGTCAGTCAGTCCCGCACGCAGGTTGAAGCCGCGCGCGCAGACGTCGCCCGCTACTCCGGACAGGCCGCGCAGACTGCCAACGCGCTGCAGTTGCTCGTCGGCGCGCCGGTGGGAGCCGACCTGCTGCCGCAGTCCTTCGGCGAGTCGGTCACGGGCCTTGCGCCTTTGCCCGCGGGCCTGCCGTCCGAGGTGCTGCTACGGCGTCCCGACGTGCTTGCTGCCGAGCATCAGCTGCGTGCCGACAATGCGAACATCGGCGCGGCTCGCGCGGCTTTCTTTCCGTCGATCAAGCTCACGGGCTCCATCGGCTCCGCGAGCGATGAATTGTCGGGCCTGTTCGACGCGGGCACCGGCGTCTGGGCGTTCGTGCCCCAGGTTAACCTGCCGATCTTCGAGGGCGGCCGCTTGCGAGCCAACCTCGACGTCGCCCGGGCCGAACGCGACATCGCGCTGGCACGATATGAGCGGGCCATCCAGGCTGGCTTTCGCGACGTGGCGGACGCGCTCGCGCTCACCACGACGCTCGCCGAGCAGCGCGCCGCGCGACAGGCGACGGTCGATGCGGCTGCCGAGACCGACCGACTCTCTCGCGCGCGTTACGCAGCGGGCCGCGACAGCTACCTCGTGCTGCTCGAATCGCAGCGCACGCTCTACCTCTCGCAACAGACACTGGTGGCGACGCGTCTGGCCGAGCAGACGAATCGAGTCACGCTGTACAAGGCGCTGGGCGGCGGCTGGCTGGAGCACGGGCCTTGATCGGACGCACGGTCTGCACGGGTAAAGACACGCCGCGCGCCGAGGTACAGCGGGAGCGGATCCTCTCTGCAGCGCAGAAGTGCTTCATCGAGCATGGCTTTCACGCGGCCAGCATGGCGAACATCGCGACCGCGGCGCAGATGAGCGCCGGCCTGATGTACCGTTATTTCGAGAACAAGAGCGCCATCGTCAAGGCCATCGTCGAGCGCCAGTTGCAGGATGGACGCGCGCAGATCGAGCAGTTGCACACGTCGGCCGACCTGGCTGCGAGCATCCTGCAGACCTACCGCCTCTGGCTCACCCGGGACCCTTCGGTGATGAATCCAGCGCTGTACCTCGAGATGAGCGCCGAAGCGACGCGCGACCCGCAGATCGCTGCCGCCCTGCAGGAGTCCGACGAGCGCATCTTCGAAGCCCTGCAGGCGTGGATGGCGCGCGACCGGGACGACAGGGGGCTTGGCCTGCCGCCGGACATCGCCTCCCGGCGCGCCCACCTGCTGATGCAGTTCTGGAATGGCCTGGCGGTCAGCGCCGTTCGGCGTCCCAACCAGGATCCGGCAGCGATGCGGGACGTGATCGAGCAGTTCGTGAATCGCCTCGTTACGCCCTGAGCCTCGGGGTGGAACGTTCGTACCAGATCGGCACAAAATTTCGGTAAACTTGTGCGCCGCCAGTAAACCTGGATATTGCGGCGGCGCAGCAATCGGATGCATAGTCGGGCTCCCGGCAGGGCATTTCGCCCCGCTCCACGGCAAGGAATGCAGCAGTGATTACCGCACTCTGGCTCCTGGTTTTCGTCGGCGGCGCCCTCTATCTCGCCTACCAGCGCATCTCCCTGCACGCAGCGACGCTGGCCACGGGCGTCGCGCTCCTCGCTTACACGCTGCTGCGTGAACCCTCGACGCCCTGGCT
>JBAVIQ010000468.1:0-1877 GCA_049687035.1 Steroidobacteraceae bacterium | reverse complement strand
GGAGGCTGCGGAGCAATTCCGCAGCCTCCGAGGTGACAGCGACCCGACTGACGGGTTCGACGGCCATCGGCTAGAAGAAGCCGAGCTTCTGCGGGCTGTAGGAAACCAGCAGGTTCTTCGTCTGCTGGTAGTGGTCGAGCATCATCTTGTGGGTCTCGCGCCCGATACCCGATTCCTTGTAGCCGCCGAACGCTGCATGCGCAGGGTAAGCGTGGTAGCAGTTCGTCCACACGCGGCCGGCCTTGATGGCGCGACCCATGCGATAAGCCACGTTGCCGTTGCGGCTCCATACGCCCGCGCCCAGACCGTACAGCGTGTCGTTGGCGATCGCGAGCGCCTCGGCTTCGTCCTTGAACGTGGTGACGGCCAGCACCGGGCCGAAGATTTCTTCCTGGAAGATGCGCATCTTGTTGTGGCCCTTGAACATGGTGGGCTGCACGTAGTAGCCGCCCTCGAGTCCGGCGCCGAGCTTCGCCTGCGCGCCACCGATGAGCAATTGCGCGCCTTCCTGTTTGCCCAGGTCGAGGTACGACAGGATCTTCGTGAGCTGCTCCTTTGAGGCCTGTGCACCCATCATGGTGTCGGTGTCGAGCGGATCGCCCATCTTGATCGCAGCCACGCGCTTCAGTACGCGCTCCATGAATTTGTCGTAGATGCTTTCCTGGATCAGCGCGCGGCTCGGGCAGGTGCACACCTCGCCCTGGTTGAAGGCGAACAGCACGAGGCCCTCGATCGCCTTGTCGAGGAACGAGTCGTCCTTGTCCATCACGTCGGCGAAGAAGACGTTGGGTGACTTGCCGCCCAGTTCCAGCGTGGCGGGAATAAGGTTGTTGGCAGCGGCCTGCGCGATCACGCGGCCGGTCGTGGTGGAGCCCGTGAAGGCGATTTTGCCGATGCGCTTGCTCTGAGCAAGCGGCAGGCCGGCTTCGCGACCGTAGCCGTTGACGATGTTGAGCACGCCGGGCGGTAAGATATCCGCGATCAGGTTCGCCAGGATCAGGATGCTGATCGGCGTGGATTCCGCGGGTTTCAGGACTACGCAGTTGCCTGCGCCGAGTGCCGGAGCCAGCTTCCACGCAGCCATCAGGATCGGGAAATTCCACGGAATGATCTGGCCCACGACACCGAGCGGTTCGTGCAGGTGATAAGCGACCGTGTTCTCGTCGATTTCGCTGATGCCGCCTTCCTGCGCTCGCACGCAGCCAGCGAAGTAACGGAAGTGGTCGACCGTGAGCGGAATATCGGCGTTGAGCGTCTCGCGGATGGGCTTGCCGTTGTCTACGGTCTCGGCGTAGGCGAGCAGCTCGAGATTGGCTTCGATCCGGTCCGCGATCTTCAGCAGCAGGTTGGCGCGCTCGGCCGGTGGCGTCTTGCCCCACTTGTCGGCGGCGGCATGCGCCGCATCGAGCGCGAGTTCGATGTCTTCGGTCGTGGAGCGCGCGACCTTGGTGTAGACCTTGCCGCTGATCGGGGTGACGACGTCGAAATACTGACCTTTGACCGGGGCCACCCATTTGCCGCCGATGAAATTGTCGTAGTGCGCCTTGTAGGAGAGCTTGGCGCCAGCGGCGCCGGGTGCAGCGTAGAGCATGTAGTGTCCCCCTTATTGGAGGGGGTCATCCTACACCCGAATCTTGAGATGAAGTCTCGTGTCGCTGCCCTTTAGAGCCAATCCTGGCGGACCGCTTCCTCGATCAGGCGGAACACGCGCCCGTTGTCGTCCGCCGTCGTTCTGCCGAGCAATCCGTGTTGCCAGGCAACGGGCAATCCGTCCTTACCGTGCAATGCGCCGACGGCCGCGCCGACGAGCGTGGCGACGGTGTCGTTGTCCTGCGTGTCGTTGATGGCGCGCACGATGGCCTCTTCCGGGTCGTGCG
>JBAVIQ010000467.1:0-1968 GCA_049687035.1 Steroidobacteraceae bacterium | reverse complement strand
GGCAACGGCCAGTGCCGGCGATGCGACGCTGCTCGTGCAGACCGCCGAAGGCAAAGTCCACGGCGTGTCCGGCCAGGGTGTGCGCGAATTCAAGGGCATCCCGTTCGCAGCGCCTCCGGTCGGTGAGTTGCGCTTCGAACCCCCGGCCCCGGTCCAACCTTGGCAGGGCTTGCTCGACGCGACCACGATGCGTGATGCCTGCCCGCAGGCCCGCCGCTTCAACCTCACCGAGGAAAGCAACGTCGAGGACTGCCTGCACTTGAACATCGCCGTGCCCACGACGCCGCACGCTGGCGCACGCCCGGTGCTGGTCTGGTTTTATGGCGGTGCCTTCGTCGGCGGTTCCACCAAGCTCTACCCGATCGACTTCCTCGCCCGCGAAGGCGACATGGTCGTCGTCTCGGTCAACTATCGGCTCGGTCCACTCGGCTTCATGGCGCACCCGGCGTTCGGCGCCGCAGCCAATGGCGGTTACGCGCTCGAAGACCAGCGTGCCGCACTGCGCTGGGTCCAGCGCAACATAGCGGCCTTTGGCGGTGACCCCGGCAACGTGACGATCGGTGGCGTCTCCGCGGGCGCGGCCAGTGTGTGCATGCACCTGATCTCGCCGGAACGCACGAAGGGCCTGTTCCACAAGGCGATCATTCAGAGCGCCGGCTGCACGTTCAAAATGCGCGGCGTCGACGAAGGCGTGAAGACCGGTCTCGCCGTCGCCCACATCGTGGGTTGCGACGATCCGAGCACCGCGCTGAAGTGCCTGCGCAGCAAACCTGTGAAGGAGTTGGTCGACGCCGGCACAGTGGTCGCCGGCGCCGATTACCTCGCGTTCGCACCGATTTACGGCAACGGCACGGTGCAGCGGCCGGGTTCGGCAGCGCTGGCCAGCGGCAATTTCGTACGCGTGCCGATCCTGAACGGCGGCGCCAGCAACGAAATGCGCCTCTACGTCGGTTACGAAGTCGAAGCCGGCAGCAAGATCACGCTCGACAATTACAAGGATCGACTGCGTGCGCTGTACGGTGACAACGTCGACACCGTGCTGGCAGCGTACCCGGCCGATCGCTATTCGTCCGTGCCCACCGCGCTCGGCAGTGCGATGTCGGACTTCATGCCGGCGGGTGGCCTCAACAGCTGCCTGTTCCTGCGCACAGCCTGGCTTGCGTCGCGCTTCGTACCCGTCTACCAGTACGAATTTGCCGACGACGACGCGCCACCCGTCATGAACGATCCCGGCATCGAACTGGGAGCCGTGCACACGTCCGAGATGCCGTATCAGTTCCCGGGTTTCTCGAACACGAGCGTGCTCAACGGTCCGCCGTTCGCAGCGCCGCAGCAGGAACTCTCGCAGCAGATGGTCGCGTACTGGAGCAGCTTCGTTCACACGGGTCACCCGGCGGGTGCCGGCTTGCCCGAGTGGAAGCCCTTCGACCCATCGCGACAGGCGCTCAGGCTCAAGCCGGGTGCCGTCGGGATGTTCGATGCCTCCACGGCGCACCAGTGCCCGATGTGGGAGCGACTCTACCCGGACGAACTCTCGCGCCGACGAGCCACTAGACCTGCGGGACCGGCGTGGCCAGGCCGCCGAGCCAGTCCATGAAGGCCTTCACGCGTTCGGTGGCGTAGGCGTCCTGGCGGCAGATCACGCCCCAGGCGCCCGGGCACGTCACCTGGTGCTGCACGGGTTGCACCAGGCGGCCGGCGGCCAGGTCGTCCTCGGCGTAGGGCCCGTTCACCAGCGCGACGCCGCGACCTTCCAGTGCGATTTCGAGCGCCACTGCGAGCGTATCGACGACGATCGCGGGTCGTGTCAGATATTGCAGCTGCGCCGCCTCGAACCAGATGTCCCAGTTGTGCTGCTCCGAGTAGATCTCGACCAGCGGCAGTTCGAGCAACGTCGCCGCCGTTGGCGCTGGGCCGAGCATGGCCGCAAGCGCCGGACTGCAGACGGGCTTCAGCGTGTACTCGAAC
>JBAVIQ010000466.1:0-15490 GCA_049687035.1 Steroidobacteraceae bacterium | reverse complement strand
GTCCAGCAGTCCATCGCCGATCTCGGCACCCATCTGCGCCAGCAGTCGGCGCTGATCTTCGGCGGCGTCAGCCCGCGCCCGCAGATCGACCTGCTGCGTCGCGGCGTCGATATCGTCGTCGCCACGCCGGGTCGCCTGCTCGATCACGCGAACGAACGCAACATCGACCTGCGCAACGTGCGTTACCTGATCCTCGACGAAGCCGATCGCATGCTCGACATGGGTTTCATCCGCGACATCCGTCGCGTGCTCGCGATGCTGCCGCCGAACCGCCAGAACCTGCTGTTCTCGGCGACGTTCTCGGACGACATCCGCGGACTCGCGAATGGCCTGCTGCGCAATCCGCTCACGATCGAAGTCGCGCCGCGCAATGCGCCGACCGAGCTCGTCGACCACCGCGTGCACCTGGTCTCGCAGGGCGAGAAGCGCGCCGTGCTGAGCCACCTGCTCAAATCCGGCCCCAATGCGCAGACGCTCGTCTTCACTCGCACCAAGCACGGCGCCAATCGCCTGGCCGAGCAGTTGGTGCACGACGGGCTGCAGTGTGCCGCGATCCACGGCAACAAGTCGCAGAGTGCACGCACGCGCGCGCTCGAAGACTTCAAGGAATACAAGGTGCAGGTGCTGGTCGCGACCGACATCGCAGCACGCGGCCTCGACATCATCGAACTGCCGCAGGTCGTGAACTACGAACTGCCGCACGTGCCAGAAGACTACGTGCACCGTATCGGCCGCACGGGCCGCGCGGGCTCCCCGGGTCAGGCGTTGTCGCTGGTCTCGGACGACGAGCGTGATCGCCTGCGGGCGATCGAGCGCGTGCTCGGCCGCAAGATCAGCGTGCTCCCGCTCGACCGCACGCAGATTCCGCGCCCGTCGGGTGAGGGCAAGACGCGCGAACCGCGTCACGTCGATCCGCGTGCCCAGCAGCAGCGCCATGCCAAGCCGCAGGGCCAGGGTCAGCGGCAGCACCAGGGCCACTCAGGCGGCCAGGCACAGGGCGGCGGGCAGGCTCATGGACGTCCGGCCGGCGGCGGCGTGCGCCGTCCCAAGCCAAGAGGCTTCCGCTCGCAGGCGTAACGATGAGGCCCGGCACAGTCCGGGCCTCAACTTTTCTGGTTGGGCTCCTGCGCCACTCCCGTTGCAGCGGGAGAAGGCGAGGGCCTCTGCGCTATGCAGCCTGCCTGAACTCGTATGCGTCCATCGACAGCGCCGCGCCTTCCATGCCCGCGTAGATCCGGTTCGACTTCACGTTGGTTCCCGCTGCGCCGAGCGCAACGTACATCGGCAGGAAGTGCTCCTCCGTGGGATGCGCGCGTGCAGCTTCGGGCGCCTGCTCGCGGTAGTCGAGCAGCGCCTCTTCGTCGTCGCTCGCCAGGGCGCTCTCCAGCCATCGGGAAAACGCCGACACATACGGCAGCGGCTGCAACACATCGCGGCTCATCATCCAGTCGCGCAGGTTGTGCGTGACATGCCCCGAGCCGATCACGAGCACTTCGCGTTCCGTGAGCGGCTGCAGTGCGCGCCCCACTTGCAAGTGATGCGGAGTGCCGAGTCCCGGCTGCACCGACAGCTGCACGACGGGCACGTCGACTGCCGGGTACATCCAGCGCAGTGGCACCCACGCACCGTGGTCGATGCCGCGACAGCCGTTGATCGACGAGGTGATCCCTGCTTCGCGCAGCAGCGTCGCTGTTTCGTCGGCCAGTGCGGGCGAGCCCGGCGCGTCGTAGCGCAGCTTGTACAGCGGTTCAGGGAAGCCCCCGAAGTCATGCACCGTCTTGAGTTGAGCGCCGCCCGTCAGCATTGGCAGCGACGTTTCCCAGTGCGCCGACACCATCAGGATCGCCCGCGGTTTGGCCAGCGAGTCCGCAATCGCGCGCCAGGCCTTGCCTGCACCGCCTGCGTCGAGCGCATGCATCGGTGAGCCGTGCGAGAGAAACAGTGTGGGGAAACGCTGCATCGAGAGATTCGTCTTACCCTCGCCCAAACCCGCTCCCGCTTGCGGCGGAAGAAGGCGCCGGAAACGGGAGTGGTGAAGGGGCGCGTTACTTCGCCAGGCCTTCGGCCTTCAACGTTGCCTGCACCGCCGGGCGCGGGGCGACGCGAGCACGGAACTGCTGCACGGCCGGCCACGCTGCGAGGCTGACCTTGTGATAGTCGGCCCAGTTCAGTACGACCCACAGGTAGGCGTCGGCGATCGAGAACGTTTCGCCCGTGAGGAACGGCTGCTTCTCGAGCGTCTTCGAGATGAACGTGAACCGATTGCCGAGTGCCTGCACGGCCCGCTCACGCACATCGACCGGTGTCTGCGGATTCCACAGCGGACCAAAGCCCTTGTGCACTTCCGTCGAGATGAAGTTAAGCCACTCCATCAGCTGCCAGCGGGCGATGGTGCCGAAGACGGGCGCGATCGTGCCCGGCTTCTGGTCCGCGATGTACTGCAGCAGCACGCCCACTTCCGTGAGTCGCGTGCCATCGTCCAGCTCGAGCATGGGCACGTAGCCTTTCGGGTTGATCGAGTAGAAGTCGGTGCCGTCCGGCAGCGTGTGCTTGACCAGGTCGACCTTGACCGGCTGATACGCAAGGCCGAGTTCATTGATGGCGATGTGCGGGGCCTGCGAGCAGGCGCCGGGTGTGTAGTACAGCTTCATGGGTTGAGTCTTCCCTGGTTATGTATTGGACTGGGGTGGTCAGGTGGCGTGCCCAGGCGTTCTGCCCTGGCGTGGGAACATCTTGATCATGTAGAGAAAAGGGATAAATACCATCTATATGGATTAATAATTGTCAGGAATGCAACAATAGGCTCATGGATCGCTTCCTGGCCGTCAGTACTTTCGCCAAAGTCGTCGAACTGGGCAGTTTTGTGCGGGCCGCGGAGCGACTCGGCCTGTCCACCTCAGCCGTATCCCGGCAGGTCTCGGAACTCGAAGCGCACCTGGACGTGCGGCTGCTGAACCGCACCACGCGTCGCCTGTCGCTGACCGAGGCCGGACAGTCGTTCTACGAGCACAGCGTGCAGTTGCTGTCCGACCTCGAAGACGCCGAAGCCTCGGTGCGTGTCGCGGCGACGGAACCCAGGGGCACGCTGCGCGTGACGTGCGGCGTCAGTTTCGGGACGCGGTACCTCGCGCCGGCGCTCGCTGACTTCAGTGCACTGCATCCGGACCTGCTGCTCGACCTCGATCTCTCCGATCGTGTCGTCGATCTGGTCGAGGAAGGATTCGACCTTGCGATCCGCATCGGTCAGATTGGCTCGCAGGGCATGGTGTCGAAGCGCCTGGGCTGGACTCAGATCGTCTGCTGCGCGTCGCCCTCGTACCTTGCGCGTCGCAGTGAACCGATAAGCACACCCACGGACCTGTCGCGACACGAGTGCCTGAGCTATACCAACGTTGGTATGCCGAACACGTGGCATTTCGAAGGCAAGGAGGGGCGCGACTCTCGTGTGTCGGTGCGCATCCCGCCGCGACACCGCGCCAATAATGGCCAGGTGCTCGCATCGCTTGCGGTGCAGGGCACGGGCGTCGTGTATGAGCCGGACTTCATCGTCGCGCACGAGATTCGCGCTGGGCAGTTGCTGCCGTTGCTGCCCGATTACCGGCCCCCGCGTTCACCGATTGCCGCGGTCTACCCGAGCCGACGGCATCTGTCGGCCAAGGTGCGTTCGTTCGTCGAGTTTCTTGCCGAACGTTACGAGCGGCAGCACGAGTGGAGCCTCGACGACATTCTTGGCTAGCACGCCCGGCACCGGACACACGTTTCGCGAAACCATCCGTGACCGCTACTTCTCGTGCATCGCCACGTCCGGCTTCCACGCCGGATCGTCGAAGTACTGGCCGTACGCGTTCAGCGCGCCGTGAACCAATGCGGCACCGTCGTGTCGTGAGCGCGATGTGTCTTCGCCGCGCATGAGCGAAACGCCCTGCAGCAGGTCGGCGATGATGAGGTGCAGGTTCGTATCGGCATCTGCCGGCAACCGGCAGTTCGCGACGATCGACTTCACCTGCTGATTGATGCGCGTGGCGAGCGCGGCGTACTGCGCGTCGGTTTGCTTGCCGGCATGGATCGCAGGGTGGTCGGCGTCGAAGGCTGCGCGGATGTTGGCCATCCCTGAGCGCAGCGCAGCATCCGTCTGCCATTTCCGACTGTCTTTCAGCTGCAGTTGCGCCACGGCGCCGCCGGCACCATGCATTTCGTGCTGCTGTCCCTGCTGGGAAAGTGCGTGACTCGGTGCCACTGCCAGCAGCGTCACGCCGGCCAGCGTGGCGAGCAGTTTCCTGTGTTCCATGGGCGCTCCTTAGGGATGCAGAATCCGTATGGGTTAAACCTTGCCCCTCGACCATACGCCATCGAATGATCGAGCAGTCCGTTCAGCCGCCGAACAACCTCTCGAAGAGATTCATGGCCATGTCCAGCGTTGCCTGCGGATTGCTGCCGGCCTTGGCGGCAAAGTAGAGCAGGGTGCCGACATACAGCACCGACACCAGCGTCACCAGGTGCCCGAACAGCAACAGCGCGCCATCGCGTTCCGCCATGCCGAGGCACAGCAGGACGACGCCGATGGCCGGCAGCGTGTTGGCGAAGGGAATCAACGGCAATGGCGCCATCAGCGCGATGACGACGATGACGAGCGCAATGCCATGCACGGTGTTTACGCGAGGCGTTGCCGTCAGCCCGAGCATCCGGGGCCGCACGAGATGCTCGAAACGATCGAATACCTTCACGGCTCGCTCGAGCACGTGCTGTACCGTCGCACTCGGCAATGAGTGATCGAGCAGACGATCGGGCAACCAGGGCACGCGGTTCATCGTGACCGCATAGCCGATGAACACCATGGGCGCACCTAGCGCCGTGCTCATGAATGGCAGCGACACCGGCAGCAGGAACGGCATCGCGAGGATCGCGCAAAAAACGAGCAGGCCTTGTTCACCGACCAGCGCGAGCAGTTCGCGCAGGGTCACCTCGTGTCCCTCGATTGCGCGGCGCGTCGTCGCCAGCGCTTCGGAGAGGCGAACTTCGGGATTGCGGAACTGGACGGCGGTCATGAATCTCTCAGCCGGCGCCGACCACGAGCGCCGGTCCGATCAGCGCCAGTGCGCCGAGCAGGCTGTCGAAGCGATCGAGAAACCCGCCCTGACCGGGCAGAGCGGTCGAGTAATCCTTGATTCCTGCACGCCGCTTCACCCACGACGCGGCGAGGTCGCCAGCGAGTCCCGCAACGCCAGTCGTGGCCGCAATCCCGACCGTCGCGCCCGGTGCAGCCCCGAGCAGGTCCCGCGCCAGCAGCCCGACTACGACCGCTGCCGCCATGCCGCCGGCGAACCCCTCGACCGTTTTGCCGGGACTGATGGCGGGCGCCAGCTTTCGTCGTCCGATCAATTGCCCGACCACCTGGCTGAAGCCGTCGCAGGCCGCCGTGACCAGGAACAGAAATGCAAACGCCGTCGGCGGCAACAGCCAGGTCGTGCAGATCGACGCGATTGCGACAGCCACGTACACAAACCACACCTGCGCCGGACGCCGGGCCGGAATCCTGAGCCACGCGCGCCATAGTTCAACGCCACCTATCAGGAGAATGAGGAGGAGCAGCATCGTCACCCACGGTTGGCCGGCGACCGCGACCCCCAGTACCGCGTGGACGATCAGGAAGTACACGGCGAGCTTGAGCCAGCGAGCGCGGGCGACCTCGGCCGTTACCTGGAGATTCGCCAGCGCCATGCATACGGCACCGAGCGCAAATCCAGCCAACGTGACGATGATGATGTCGCCGGTCATGGGGAACTCACGATGCACGTGGCCGCGCCGGGACGGCACGCTGCCGCGACGCGCATGACCGCCTGCAGCAGCTCGCCGTCGGCCATGAACGTGCGCGGCTCGCGCAGTTCGAACAGCGCGGACGCTGCCTGCCGCAACCGCAGTGGCCCGAAGGCGCGACTGCCGGCGAGCACTGCGACGTTGTGAAGCAACTGTCGGGGCCAGCGACAACCCTGTTCCATCACGTCGAGTACCCCGTCGTGAACGCTGGCGTCCGGAAGGCCGCGAAAATTGGCCAGATACGCAGTGTTGTTGATCACGAGGCCGGTGCAGTGACGAGGCCGATCGGTCGCCCTCGATTCGGCAACGTGCAGCTCGAATTTCTTTGGCACCACGATCATTGCAGCGGTCGCGTACGCCGCGCAACCCAGCCAGTGCAATCGCAGTCGTCCGAGCGCCACGATGTCGGTGACGTAGCCCACCGCCAGCGTGCTGGCACAGAGTCGTCGCTCCACGCGGCCGTCCGCGAACGTGATGCTGACGTCCATCAGGTCGAGCGGGCGGCAGGCCCCGCGCTGCAGGGCGACGAGGGCCCGGGCCGGATCGGCGACCCCCAGGTCACGCGCAAGACAGTTGCCGTGCCCTGCCGGCAGGACGGCCAGACGCTGGCGCCGCAGGTCCATGCCCTGCAGCACCTCGGCAATCGTGCCGTCGCCACCGATCACGATGATCCCGTCGAAGTCCGCGGATTCGCGAGCGAGGCGGGTCGCGTCTCGAGGAGCTGTGGTCCGGACCATTTCCGTGTCCACCCCGGCAAGGCCGCGCAACTGGATCAGCAGGTCTTCTGCAGCGCGAGCGCTTCCAGCTGCCGGATTCGCGATCGCCAGCCACCTCATGAGCTCGCCTCGCCGCGACGCTCACGCAGGATCCAGATGATTCCTCGCACGTCCGGTCGCCACTCGGGCAGCATCTTGAGCAGCGCCAGTTCCTCGAGGTTGCCGAGCACGCTCACGCCGACGGCGGCATAGAGCAACCAGGAATGGAAACCGAAGACGAACAGGACGCCGACGAAGATGCCGAGCAGGTAGCCGGCAACCTTCGAAACGTACGTGTGAAAGCTCGACAGTCGCCCATAGCGGACGAGCGCGACGACGTTCTCGAGCAGCCAGGCGCCGACCAGCAGGATCCCTGCGAGTGCATGCTGGTCGATCACTTCGCGGTGAAAAGACCAGATGCCGACCATGGACGCGAAGAGCAGCAGGGTGTCAGCGACCGAATCGAGCAGGGCGCCCAGCTTCGACTGCAACCGGAAGACGCGTGCGATCAGCCCGTCCGCGATGTCCGACAGCAGCGCTGGAACAAGCACCCAGGTGAACGCCGCCTCGTGGCCAGTCACGGCAAGCAACACCAGGAGCGGGGCCGCCAGAATCCGGGCGACACTCAGCGCGTTGGGAATGTGGGCCAGCATCCGCGGGGAGCTTAATCGACCATGCGGTGCAACGCACTTGCCGGACTGTCCGCAAGGCCCATAGAATCGACGGACTGCGCGGGTGTAGTTCAATGGTAGAACTGTAGCTTCCCAAGCTACTAGCGTGGGTTCGATTCCCATCACCCGCTCCACTTCCTTGCCAAATTGAGACGAGTCCGCTCACGGGCAGCAGGGTTGACTCCTATGGTCCGATAGCCGCCCGCAGCGCCGAACGGGTGCCTTGGGGTGCCGTCGTTCCGTAGATTCTCAACAGGGCGCTGCACGGCCCCGGGTGCCCACCGCAACGAGATCCGCGTTTACCAGTGCTGCAAACTCCAGGACTCCGGACCGGTAGCCGGAATACGGGAGCACGCTTGCACGCACATCGGGTCCCGGATACCTGCACGTCGTCTCATTCACGAACGCATTGAGGTGCGGTCCAAGCTCGTTGCGCAGAAGCGCGAAAGCCTTCACTTGAGCGGGCACGACGTGCGCCGCGTAAAGCTTTGCTCCCTCTCCGTGCGCAATCAGCGAGGCGGCTTCCAGCGCGTCGACAGTTGGCTGAAAAGTCGATGCCGACGACGACCGTACGGAAGGGGTCGCGATAATTGTCGCGCACGATCAGGACGTCTGTCGGGGCGCTGCGAACGCAAGCGGAAGCCAGCGTCCCCATGCCCACACTGGGCCTTTCTTCGCCAAATGCGCCGAGAACCAACAGGTCCGCCTTGTGGTGATCCAGCTGCTGGCGGATTCCGAAGACGGTGTCGCGCCAGCGGCCACGGCAGCAGTCACGCGGGCGAATGCGGCCGCTGCACCCGGCCGTTGCGGATTGCCGAGACAGCGGCTGCCCGGTCGGCGCGCTTAGACTGGGCACCTGACTGGCGCCGGGCCGTTCGCGCCCGGCCGGGAGTTAATGCCGTGCACCTGCCGCCAGACCATCCGTTACGCATCGAACTCAACGACGAGGCGCACGCCCGGCCGTCGGAAGCCCTGCAGGCCCCGCTGCGCCTGACCTTCCTCGCCTTGTACTCCGACCCGTCGCAGCGTGATCGCGAGTGGCTGCACGTCTGCGAGCTCGCCCGGCGCTTCGGCCACGAGCCGCCGCCACGCGCCAGTCACTACAGCGCCGATTTCGGACCGTTCCGCCTCAAGTGGGAGCGTCACTCGGAGTTCACGCGCTGCAAGTTCATCGTCGCCGGCCCGTGCGACGACCCGTTCGCCTCGCCGGCATTGGCGACGGTCCCGGCCGACTGGCTCGCCGGATTGCCCGGCGAGGTGATGGTCGCCACCCATGCGGCCCTGCTGACGGCTGACGCGGGAACGCCGGACTTCGAAGCGTTCGCGACCCGGCATTTCGGCGGCAACGTGCTGGTGGGTGCCGGCATCGCCGCCGGTGCCGGCCTCGCGCTCACCGATTTCCGCATCCGCGATGGCTTCAGTCGCCTGCTGGTGCTCGACCGTGGCATGACGCCGCGCCAGGCCGGGCGAATGATGCAGCGGTTGCTCGAGATTGACACCTACCGGCTGATGGCGCTGCTTGCGCTGCCGGTTGCGCACCGACTCACGCCCTGGCTGAACGATGCCGAGCGCGAACTGGCCGAGATCACGGCAGCGCTGGTGGAGTCCAACGAGGCGACGGAGCCGGTTATGCTCGAGCGACTCACCCGACTCGAGGCCGAGATCGAGAGTCGCGAGTCCGCGCACCACTTCCGCTTCAGTGCGGCCGAGGCCTATCACGAACTGGTGGGGCGGCGCATCGAGGAATTGCGCGAGGCCCGCATCCAGGGACTGCAGACGTTCCAGGAGTTCACGGAGCGGCGGCTCGCACCGGCGATGAGCACCTGTGCGTCGGTGTCCGCACGGGTCGAGTCAATGTCGCAGCGGGTGGCACGCGCCACGCAGCTGCTCTCGACCCGCGTCGCCGTGTCGCGCGAACGCCAGAACCAGCAGGTGCTGGAATCGATGAACCGGCGTGCAGAGGCGCAGCTGCGTCTGCAGCAGACGGTGGAGGGCCTGTCGGCCGCTGCGATCACCTACTACGTGGTGGGGCTGGTGGGCTACGCGGCCAAGGGCGTGAAGGTGTTCGGCTGGCCCGTAAACGTCGATCTGGCGATGGCGCTCAGCATCCCGCTGGTCGCGCTGGCGACCCTGCTCGGCGTGCGCCACGTCCGCAAGGTGGTGACTCGGGCCGCGCGCTGAAGCCTGGCAGTGCGAAGGCGATCAACGACCGCGACTTCGCAGCATGGCTCCGATCCGCCCGCGCCGAGCCTGAACCGCAAATCGGCTGCGCACGATCCGCTCCGCCAGCTTGCGGATCTCGTCGAAGAGCAACACGCTCGAGGCGATCAGCGTCGCCAGTGCCCAGTCCGCGAGCGTCAGGTCGACCGTGTCGAACACGGCCTGCGCGGGCGCCCAATGCACGACCACGAACTGCAACCCGACAACGCCGAACAGGGCCAGCCATAACCGGCGGTTGTCGAAGAACTGCCGGCCAAAGGCGCTGTCGTGCTCGGCGCGCGCATTGAAGATATTGAAGAACTGGAACAGCACGAACGTCGTGAAGGCGAGCGTGACTGCATAGGCGTGGCCGCCGCCGCGGCTCTCGCCCCAGGCGTAGGCAGTCAGGGTACCGACCGCCATCGTCAGCCCGTAGAGCGAGAGACGAGCCATGCGGCGGCCAGTGAGGATGCTCGCATTGGCCGCACGCGGCGGCTGCTCCATGAGGCCGGGCCGCGCCGGCTCGACGCCCAGCGTCATGGCCGGCGGCCCGTCCATGATGATGTTGACCCATAGGATCTGGATTGCCGTGAAGGGTGTGGGCAGGCCGAACAGCGGCGCACCGAGCACGGTGAGGATGGCGCCGATGTTGGTCGAGAGTTGGAAGCGCACGAACTTGACGATGTTGTCGTAGATCGTGCGTCCTTCCTTCACCGCAGCGACGATCGTGGCGAAGTTGTCGTCGGCGAGCACGAGGGTGGCGGCTTCCTTGGTCACTTCGGTGCCGGTGATGCCCATGGCGACGCCGATGTCGGCCGCCTTCAGCGCTGGCGCGTCGTTCACTCCGTCACCGGTCATGGCGACCACGTGCCCGCGCAACTTGAGGGCGTTGACGATCACGAGCTTGTGCTCGGGCGAGACGCGGGCGAAGACGGCGGTGCCTTCGACCAGTTCGGCCAGTGCCCGGCCGGACAATCCGTCGAGTTCGCGGCCCTCGCGCACCGCCCCGTCGAGCCCCAGGTCACGCGCAATGGCCGCAGCCGTGCTGCGGTGGTCCCCGGTAATCATCTTCACGCCAATGCCGGCGTTGCGACAGATCGCGATGGCCTCGCGCGCTTCGGCGCGCGGCGGGTCGATGAGGCCGACCAGTCCGAAGAGCGTGAGCTGGTTTGCCCACGCCATCAGGTCGCCGGCCGGGTCGAACTCGGCGGCAGGGATCGTTCGCCCGGCCAGCGCCAGCACACGCAATGCGTCGTTGGCGAAGGTGGCGTTGGTGTCGGCGAACGTGACGCGCGCTGCGTCATCGAGCTGCTGCTCGCCGCCTTTGGTGAATCCACGGGTGGCGCGTGCGAGCAACACGTCGGGCGCGCCTTTCAACCACATGCGCACTACGTCGCCATCGCGGTGGAAGGTGGCCATGAACTTGTGGGCCGACTCAAACGGGATCTCGGCGATGCGCGGACATTGCTCCGCGAGCGAGTCGGCGTCGATGCCGCACTTCGCGGCCAGCGCAAGCAGGGCGCCCTCGGTGGGGTCGCCGATGAGTTCGCCATCACGGATACGGGAATCGGCGCACAGGGCGGCCGGCAGCAGCAGCGGCCGGAGGTCCGGTGTGTCTGCTCCGTCCTCGCCGCTGATGCGTCCGCGGCCGTCGTAGCCCTCGCCGTCGACGACAAAGTGCCGGTCCAGCAGCCACGCGCGGCGCGCCGTCATCCGGTTCAAGGTCAGCGTGCCGGTCTTGTCGGAACAGATCACCGTCGTGCAGCCGAGCGTCTCCACCGCAGCCAGTTTTCGTACGATGGCGCGGCGCCGGGCCATGCGATGCATGCCCAGTGCGAGGGTGACGGTGACGACGGCGGGCAGTCCCTCAGGGATCGCGGCCACCGCCAGTGCAATGGCCGTCATGGCGGTGTCCACCAGGCCGTCGCCGCGTGCCAGGCCGAGCGCGAACATCAGTGCCACCACCGCACCGGCAATGACGGCCAGCCGCTTTGCTAGGGCGTCGAGTTGGACCTTCAGCGGCGTAGTGGATTCGGCGGTTTCCGCCAGCAGCCCGGCCAGCTTGCCCATCTCCGTCTGCATTCCGGTGGCGCAGACCGTGGCCTCGATGCGGCCGCGCGTCACGACCGTGTTCATGTAGACCATTGAGTGCCGCTCCGCGAGCGCCGACTGCACCGGCACGGCCGCTGGCGTCTTGCCGACCGGATGAGATTCCCCGGTGAGGGCTGCTTCCGCCACCTCGGCGGCGTGGGCGGACAGGACCCGCGCATCGGCCGGAACGCGGTCGCCGGCCTCCAGCAGCAGGAGGTCGCCGGGCACCAGTTGCTCTGCGGGCAACAGGGTCGGCTGGGCGTTGCGTCGCACGCGTGCGACGGGTGCCAGCATGTTCTTCAACGCAGCCAATGCTGCCTCGGCGCGATGCTCCTGGAAGAAACCAAGCGTGGCGTTGAGCAATACCACGATGGCGATGACGATCGCGTCCTTGAGATCGCCGACCGTGCCGGCCAGCACGGCGGCGCCGATCAGCACGATGACGAGGAAATTCCTGAACTGGTCGAGGAACTTGCGCCACGCTGGACGCGGCGGCTTTTCGGCGAGGCGGTTGGGGCCGAGTTCGGCCAGCCGCACGGTGGCCTCCGCATGAGTGAGGCCTTGCGCAGGATCACTGCAGAGCTCGCTGACAACCGTCGCGGTGGACAGCGAGTGCCAGAGTGGGGCTGTCGAGGCCTGGGAATATGGCGGATTCATGGAACGGGCAAGCGGCGGGTACTCGCGCGATATCATGCCGATCTAGTGCGTCCGGGGCATCACTGGCGCGGCTGGGGCACACCAACCGATTCCTACGCCGCCGCTCCCGCTTCCTCCCGTTGGACCGGCGGGAGGGGCGTGAGGTTCATAGCAAGGTGATCGCCGCGTGCATGGCGAGCGTCAGCAGCGCCACCGTTGCCAGGTGGGGGCAGTTCTCGCGGGAGTTGAGGCTCGCCGCACCGTCACGCGCCGATCACACCTGGGACGGGCAAGATTTGTAAGTCGTTGATCTGGCGCGCGGCATTGGGTCGGTCACGTGGGTTCGATTCCCATCACCCGCGCCACCTTCCCGCCAGGCTGGGCCCACACCAGCCAAGGCCAGCCAGAGCAGCCTCGAGAAGTCGCGCGGCGGTCGGCGGCTCCGACGCTCGCGGGCGCTGGCTCGCGCTGGCGTGGCAATCACATGCGTGAGCGGCCGCGTTCGGCCAGGAGCGGCCGCACTGTGTTGTCGCCGATACCAGTCGTGCGATGACGTCATCGAGCCCGTGCTGCCTGCCAGCGCGCGAGAAGGTGACGCTCGGACTTCGCTGAACAGCCAGAAGCCGTTGCTCATATAGTCGACCTGCTCGGCCTACGAGCAGTCGCTCGCCCTTGCTCCGAGTGTCGTGCGGCTGCAATGCTATGGTTCGCGCCGCCCAAGGCCTGGCGACGCGAATGGCACGCAAGCAAGTGACGAACAACGCACTCCATATCCGCCTACGCTACTTGCGCAATGCCGAGGCCGTTCTTGCGCTGGCCCTCCCTGGCGCGCTGGCGTGGCATTGGTTGCGGTCGGGGGCGGCGGTCGACTGGGCATTGCGCCTGCCGCCTGCAGTGCTGGTCGGCCTGATGTTGCTTCAAGGGGCGGGATATTGGCACCTGAAGCTCCTTTCGATGCAATCGCGCCAGCCCCTGCCCGTCTACTTCCGGCCGCTATACCGCAGTCTTCGGACCGCCGATCTGATTGCCCTGGTCGTCGTGACGATCTGGCTGGCGGTGACGGCCCTGCGCGGCGCCGCCACGACCGACCTTGCATGGGCAGCCGGCATACTGGCTTTTGCCGTGCTCGAGTATGTGAACTACTTCGGAGTGCAGCTCATGCACGACACTGGCGCCGATTTCCACTATCTATGGCGTCACCGCCGACTGCGGCGAGCCGCTCTCGCAACGGACTTGGCGCGTCGCCAAGGGGGAGCCTGAAGCGCCACTGGAGCAGCGGATCGCACCGTGCATGTTCGAAGAACATGCGCTGGGGCTGTCGACTGTTTCGAGCTCTGCGGCACGGATTCGCGGCCCAGTTCAGACGAGTGCTTCAGGCTGACTCAAAGGGCGGCAATGGGTCGAAACCACCAGTTGGGTGTCCGCTGTTGGGATTGGGACCGCTGGCTGCTTCCCGTAACCGGGCCGTGGTTCCAGGCGGGGCGGTGAGGGGACGTCACGTCCGTGGCTTGCGCGCGCTGTTCGGGAGTGCTACAAAAGTAATACGTCGCATGCGCTGAAGGATTTGACCCATGGCTGAGACGACCACGATTCGCTTGCCACCCAAACTGCGCGCGCGCATCCACGCGCTCGCGAAGCAATCCGGGCGCTCGGCGCATAGCTTCATCCTCGAAGCGGTAGAACGGCATGCCGACTACGAGGAGCAGATGCGCAGCCTCGTCAAGGAAGCATTGGCGGCCGACGAGGAGATCGAGCGGACCGGCGAGGTGTATCGCGCGGACGACGTGCATGCCTGGGTAGAACGCCTGGCCCGCGGTCAGGACGCTGCACGGCCGAAGCCGTGGCGACGGTAGTCTATTCGGCGCGGGCACTGTCCCACCTCGAGCGCGCCTTCGAGTTCCTGGCAAGCGAGAACCCGGACGCGGCAATCGCGGCGGCCGGGGCCATCCGTTCGGCCGTCGAGAATCTGGCCGCGCATCCGTTGCTTGGGCGGCGCGTGCACGGCGACATTCGGGAGCTCGTGATTTCCTTCGGCCAGACGGGGTACATCGCGCTGTACCGGTTTGTCGTCCCGCAGGACGAAGTGAGGGTGCTCGCGATCCGACATCAGCGGGAGATTGGATTCGTGCCATAGGCACGTTGCGCGATCTGTTGCGGAGTTGTGGCCACGCGGCGGGTGGCGGATCACTGCGCGGTCACACGTCAATCACACGCCGGAACATCGCTCTTTTTAAGTGATTGATCTGGCGAGACGAGCGGCGCTACGCGCGTGGGTTCGATTCCCATCACCCGCTCCAACTTCCTGCCATCCTGTCCGCGCTCCTGCGCGCCGCCTCCTCCGCCATGACCTGGCATGTTTTACTAGTGGGGCGAAACGCGTCGAAACGCAGGTTGGCCAGATGCTGCACGCAGAATCCTACATATCATCTCGCCGCCAATGGCTGCACCGCGCGCTTGGCATCGCATGCGCGTTGACGATAGCCGCCATCGCGCCCGCGGTCCGCGCCGAGATAGGCCCCGGCACGCCCGAGCAACCCGATCCGCACCCAGCGCTCGACCGCACGCTCACGCGGATCGGGTTCGGCTCGTGTGCCGAAGGCGGCAAGGAACAGCCGATCTGGGAGGCGGTTCTGGCAGCGAGGCCCGAGCTTTTCCTGTTTCTCGGCGACAACATTTATGGCGACACCCGCGACATGGCCGTGCTTCGCGCCAAGTACGCAGAGTTCGCGCAACAGCCGGGATTTTCGCAGCTGCGGGACAGCACGCCCATCGCTGTGACCTGGGACGACCACGACTTCGGCGAGGATGACGCCGGCGGCGACTATCCGCAGAAGGAAGCCTCGCGGCAGGCTTTCTTCGACTTCTGGGGCGAGCCTGCCGACTCGCCGCGCCGGGCGCGCGATGGCGTGTACGCGTCCTACGTGTTCGGTCCACCGGGCAAGCGCGTGCAGGTGATACTGCTCGACCTGCGTTACAACCGGACGCCGCTCGTCAAGCCAGTGTCTGGCGTTAGCAACTATCGGTCCTGGGCGTGGGCCAGGTACAAGAAGGGACTCGAAGTGCCGGGTCCGTACGCCCGCAATCCCGACCTCAAGGCAACGATGCTCGGCGAGCGCCAATGGCAATGGCTCGAGCGGCAACTCGAAATGCCGGCCGACGTGCGGTTGATCGGGTCGAGCGTGCAGGTGCTCGCTGATTTTCCCGGTTGGGAAGGATGGTCGCTGTTCGCACATGACCAGCAACGTTTGATCGAGCTGATCCGGCGCAAGCACGCAAACGGCGTGGTGTTCCTCAGCGGCGATATGCACTACGTCGAGCTTCGAC
>JBAVIQ010000465.1:0-2931 GCA_049687035.1 Steroidobacteraceae bacterium | reverse complement strand
GGCCGGCGCCGCCCGCGCGCAAGGTCGCATCCACCGCGATCTCGAAGGCCTGCAGCGTGTCCGCCAGGCACGAGTCGTCGTGCGCCGCCGACACGAACCAGGGCTCGCGCGAATCCGGCTCGCAGAGAATCCGCTCGTCGTGCAGCACGCGCGCCATGGCGTCGTAGAACGAGTAGTCGCTGCGCTTCCAGTCGCGGTAGTTGCGCGGCGGCTCGTGCGCGAAATACAGCCCGCTCATCGACGGGTGGCCGACGAAGCTGTGCGGAATGCCGCGCGCCTTGAGCGCCGCGTGCATTCCATCACGAAGCTGCGTGCCGTAGTCCGCGACCCGCTCGAGCGCATCGGTCTCCTCGAGGATCTCGAGGGTCTTCTCGGCCGCTGCCAGCGCGACGGAGTGCGCGGTATAGGTGCCGCCATGCGCGACGCCACGGCCCAGCTTGCGCATGATCTCCTCGCGTCCGGCGAGCACGGAGATCGGATAACCGTTGCCAATCGCCTTGGCAAAAGTGCACAGGTCCGCGTCGACGCCGTAGAGTTGCTGCGCTCCGCCGCGGGCCACCCGGAATCCGGTCTTGACCTCGTCGATGAGCAGCACGACGCCGTACTTGTCGCACAGGCCACGCGCGGCCCGCAGGTACTCGGGTTCCGCGGCAATCCCGAGGCAGTTGCCCATGATCGGCTCGATCAGCATGCAGGCTATGCGACCGGCCGAGCGCTTGAAGACGTCCTCGAGCTGGTTGGCGTCGTTCGCCTGCACGAAGTGGGCGAAGCTGCGCAGTCCAACGGGCACGCCTTCGCTGTAGGGATACACGGTCGGCTCGCCGACCTCGTTCCATTTGTCCATCGGCGTGAACCACATCGCTGCATCGAACAGGCCGTGGTAACTGCCCTCGAGAATGACGTAGTCGTCCTTGCCGGTGTACGCGCGCGCAAGCCGCAGGCCGGCCATCACTGCTTCGGTGCCCGAGTTCGAAAAGCGGACGAGTTCGGCGGCCGGCACCATGCGCGCGATGCGCTCGGCGACGGCGAGCTCACGCTCGGTCGATAGCGCGAACACACCGCCGACTTCCATGCCCTTCCGCGCGGCTTCATCGACGCGGGGATCGGCGTAGCCGAGGATCGCCGGGCCATAGCCGAGGCGGTAGTCGACGTATTCGTTGTCATCGATGTCGGTCACGCGTGCGCCGCGGCCGTGCTTGACGTAAATCGTCCGCTCCTCGCCCCAGAAGCGGAAGTTCGAGGCGACGCCGAGTGGCAGGCGCTTGACCGCCTTCTGGTAGTGAGCATTGCTCTTGGTCAGGTCTCGAGCCATGCCACGGCCCCCCCTTCAGGCCTGCAAGACACAGGACTCGCCGTCCGCGCCAGTCGCGGAGCCGGCAACGTAGCCTATATGACCATATAAGAGCCTTCTTGAGAAGCCATGTCCTTGAATCAACATGTGCTCAAGGGCCTGACTTGCGCTGCTTTCGCGTCGAGGTGTAGATTAAACAGCCATATAATCGGTCGTTGATCCGCCGGCCTCCGGAGACGCCAGATGACGAGCCATTCCGCCACCCGCAGCGACCGTCGCACCACGGTGTCTGCGCCTGCGCGGGCGATGCCCGCCTGGATCTACAACCACCCTGAGATGACGCGGCTCGAGATCGAACGGATCCTGCTGCCGAGCTGGCAGATGCTTTGCCATGTCAACCAGCTAAGGCAGGCTGGCGATTACATCACCCTCGACATCGGCCGGGAGAGTGTCGTCGGCCTGCGCGATCGCGACGGCGTGATCCGGGCCTTCCACAATGTCTGCCGTCATCGCGGCGCACGGCTGCTCGACGGAGACGGTGTGTGCGCGGGGCCCATCACGTGTCCGTACCACGGCTGGTCGTACCGCCATGATGGCGCGCTGCTCGGGGTAGCGGCACGGGAAACCTTCCCCGGACTCGACCGGTCCGAACACGGACTGCGCCCGGTAAAGGTGGACATCGCGTTCGGGTTCGTCTTCATCGCACTGACCGGCGATCCTCTGCCGGTCTCCAGGATGTGGGGCGCGCTCGCGGATGAATTCAAGCCCTATCGCTTCGAGGACATGGTGCCGCTTACGCCCATTACGATCGAGACGTGGAACGTCGACTGGAAGATCGCGATGGACAACTACCTGGAGTCCTATCACGTCCCGATCGGGCATCCAGGCCTGTACCGTATGTTCACGCCGGATTACGACGACCAGGCCAGCGTCCCGGGCGTGGCGCGCGGCGTGAGCTGGTTTCGCGAGCAGTTGTCGCCGCGGTGGGCCGAACGCAAGTACCAGCAGCTCGTCGGCCAGGTCACCGGGCACCTGCCCGAGGCCAATCGTCGCTGCTGGCGCTTCTACAGCATGCTGCCAAACCTCGGTATCGACGTCTTTCCCGAGCAGATGGATTTCTTCCAGGTCCTGCCGGCGGGGCCGGGCAAGTGCACCATTCGCGGCGGAGTCTACGGTTTGCCGGACTCCGGTCGCGCGACGAAGGTCGTGCGTTACCTGGGCCAGAGGATCAACCAGCAGGTCAACGGCGAGGACGAGTGGCTGTGCGCGCGCGTGCAGCGCGGGCTGGCCTCGAGCAGTTACACGCCGGGTCCGTTGTCGGAACTCGAGGGATGGATGCGCGAGTTCCACGACCTGCTGCGCGAACGTATCCCGGAGACTCGGCAGCCGCAGGCGCCCGCGCGGTTCGCGTGAACTCGGCTGTGAATCAATAATCGGTGTCGAGCAGCATGCGGCGGAATACCGCCGTTGCCGGTGACGGCGCCACACTGGCGTCCGCCTCGTAGTCCGGATCGGCCTCCCCTTGCTGCGTCGACGCGGCAATCGCCAGCTCGCGCTCCAGCTGCACTCGCATCAGGCTGCGCGCGCGCTCTGCGCTGGCCAGTGCCTGCGGGTCGGTGGAACTCACCGCGTACTCGAAC
>JBAVIQ010000464.1:0-2602 GCA_049687035.1 Steroidobacteraceae bacterium | reverse complement strand
AGGACGACGTGCGCATCAAGATGTGCACGCGACCGACGCTCGAGGAGCTGAAGACCTTCTATCACGAGATGGGTCACGTCTATTACTTCCTCGGCTACAAGGACCAGCCGGTGATGTTCCAGAACGGCGCGCACGACGGCTTCCACGAAGCGATCGGTGACACCGTCACGCTGTCCATGACGCCGGCGTACCTCGCGAAGATCGGGCTGGTGCCCGAATCGAAGCCCACCAAGGAAGCCGTCATCAACCAGCAGATGAAGATGGCGCTGGAGAAGATAGCGTTCCTGCCGTTCGGCAAGATGATCGACGAGTGTCGCTGGCAGGTGTTCTCGGGACAGGTGCAGCCGGAGAATTACAACGCGGCTTGGTGGGCGCTGCGCGAGAAGTACCAGGGCATCCGCCCGCCGGTCGAGCGCACCGAGGCCGACTTCGACCCGGGCGCGAAGTACCACATCCCGGGCAACACGCCGTACACGCGCTACTTCCTGTCGTTCATCGTGCAGTTCCAGTTCCAGAAGGCGCTTTGCGACGCGGCCGGGTTCAAGGGTCCGCTGTCGGAGTGCTCGATCTACGGCAACGAGGAAGCCGGCAAAAGGTTCGGCGCGATGCTCGCCAAGGGCGCGAGCCAGCCGTGGCAGGACACGCTCTATGAGCTGACCGGCACGCGGCAGATGGACGGTTCGGCGATCATCGAGTACTTCAAGCCGTTGCAGGGTTGGCTCAAGCAGCAGAACAAGGGCAAGACCTGCGGCTGGTAAGGGCCGCATCTTCGGCAAGTCCATTGCCGCCTAGGCATTTCCGCTGAGCCTGCGGGGCGGCAGGCTGGGCATTCTTCCAGTACATTCGATCCATTCACAGCGACGGATCAGCGGGACGCGGCGCGTCCCTGGCACCGGATGCGGATCGACCGATACGTTCACGACGAACGCCTGACGTGGGGCGCCGCGTCGGTATTGCTCGTCGTCACCGCACTGCACGTCGCCGGCATTGGGCGGCTCCTGCTGACCCGCCCTGAAACGGCAGACGACGAGCCGCGACCCCCCATCTTTGAGGTGAGCCTGCTCAAGCTGCCGCCACCGCGCCTGCCGCCCGAGGTGCAGCAGGCACCGGACACCGCGACCGACGCGGTCAAGCAGCAGCGGCCCAAAGTGACGCGCCCGGTGCCGATCATCGTGGACACGCCCACCACGAATCCAGTGCCGCCGGACACGCAGGTCAAGCGTTACGAATTGGGTGATGAACTGCTGCCCGGCGAGCCCGGTCCACCGATGCCGGAAGGAACCGTCGACGGCGACTCGACCACACCCGCCACGGGCCCGCAAACCCCTGTCTACTGGAAGATGAAGCTGCTCGAGATGAAGCCACCCGTCTACCCACCGCGTTGCCTGCGCCTAGGGATCGAAGGCACGGTGCGCCTCCGCGTGCTGGTCGGCGAGGACGGGCGCCCACAGGACGCGGCCATCGGCAGGAGCAGCGGCGACGCAGGCCTCGATCAGGCGGCGCTCGATGCCGTGCGCACATGGCGGTTCGAGCCCGCGAAGCGCGACGGCGTGCCATTGCGCGCCTGGTGCATCGTCCCCATCACTTTCTCGTTGCAAGACTGACTACAGGATCCGGCCATGCATCCCACCGAAGCCCTGACCACGATGAGTTTCGCCAACTTCCTGCGCGAGACGGACGCCGTCGGGCTGTTCGTCTTCGGGCTGCTGGTCCTGATGTCGATCGTCTCGTGGTACTTCATCGTCCTGAAGGCCGCGCGGGTCGTCCGGATCCGCACGCGCTCGCACCACGTCGTCACGACGTTCTGGAAGACGCCAACCGAGCAGGCTCTTGGTTACCTCGAGCAACAGCCCGACTGGGAGCCGTTCTCCAAGATCGCGCTCGACGGCGAATTCGCCATGGAGCATCACGATCGCCTCACCGAAGAACGCGTCGCGGGCACGCTGCACCGGGCCGAGTTCCTCGACCGCTCGCTGCGTTCCTCGATCAACCGCGAGACGGAACGCCTCGAAACGGGTCTCACGTTCCTTGCGACCGTGGGCAGTACGGCCCCGTTCGTCGGCCTGTTCGGTACGGTGTGGGGAATCTTCCACGCGCTCGTGCGCATCGGCGCGACCGGCGAAACCTCGCTCGACCAGGTGGCGGGACCCGTGGGCGAAGCACTGATCATGACAGCGCTCGGCCTCGCCGTCGCGGTGCCAGCAGTGCTCGGCTACAACCTGCTGGTGCGCAACAACCGCGTGATCATCGCGAGCTTCCACGCATTCGCCGAGGACCTGCTCGCCTATCTCACGACCGGCGCGCGCGTGCCTTCCTCGATGGACCACCATCGCGCGCATCGCCTGCAGCAGCAGGCGGCCTGAAGCTCAAACGCGGGAGACGGCCATGGCATTCAGTGGACTTGGCGGCGGCAGCGGCGCTCCACACTCGGCCCCGATGGCCGAGATCAACATGATCCCGCTCGTCGACGTCATGCTGGTGCTGCTGATCATCTTCATGATCACCGCGCCGCTGATCGCCCACAAGATCAGGATCGACCTGCCGCAGGCGTCGACCGTCCTGCTCGAGGAGAAGCCGGACACGATCGTCATCGCACTCATGG
>JBAVIQ010000463.1:0-2024 GCA_049687035.1 Steroidobacteraceae bacterium | reverse complement strand
CCTTCCTCCCTTCCTCCCTTCCTCCCTTCCTCCCTTCCTCCCTTCCTCCCCTCCTAGGAGTGCGTGATCGCGTCGATGCGATCAGCGCGCTCCAGGTGCGGGATCGCGTTGAACGACACCAGTCGCGCATTGTTCGACGACGGGCGGATCACTTCCGTCACGCTGGTGTTGCGGGTCTGCAGGTTCAGCTGGATCGCTGCGTCGGCACCGGCTTCAAGTACCTCCGACGTGTAGCGGCCGATCACGCCTCCGGACGTCACGATCAGCACGTTGTCGTCGCGTCCGAGTCCGTGGCACGCCGCGGCAACTCCGGCACGGATGCGCGCGCCGAATTCAGCCCAGCTTTCGCCGCCTGCCACGAGATCGTCGTGTTGTGACCACTTCTGCATGGCACTGCGGATCGCCGCGAAATACTCGCGTCGATCGCCCGACGCCCGGATTTCCTGCAGGCGGTCGCCTTCGAAAAATTGCAACAGCGAAAGGTGATCGTATTCGTTGAAACGAGCGTCCCGGGTGAAGTCGCGTTGGGCGTCGAGCGCGTTCAAGACCAGCTCGCAGGTCGATACTTGCCGTTGCAGTGTGCCCGCGAGCACTCGGGCGAACCGCAGCCCACGTGCCGCGAAGTGCTCGCCAAGCCACGTCGACTGGCGCGCGCCGAGGGCGGTGATCGAATCGTAATTGCCCGCGAAATCGGGCTGGCCGTGGCGTACGAGATAGAGATAGGGCATAAGCCTCCCAGTTTAGCCCGGAAGACCGCATGCCCAAGGCCACGCCATCGACGCCGTTCCAACCGTGCGGCGTCATCACGCTGACGACGGACTTCGGCCACAAGGACCCTTTCGTCGGCGTGATGAAAGGGCAGGTGCTGCGTCGGTTCCCCGCGGCCCGGCTCGTCGACCTGACGCACGAGATCCTGGCCCACTGTCCCGCCGAGGCCGGCTTCTGGCTCGGGCGCTCGTTCGGGTACTTCCCGCCGGGCACCGTGCACGTGGCTGTCGTGGATCCTGGCGTCGGCAGTTCGCGCGGCATCGCAGTGGTCGAAGCCGAGGGTCAACTGTTCCTGGCGCCCGACAACGGCCTGCTGGCAGGAGTGCTCGGGCGGCTGGATGGCCCCCCCATCCTCAGACGGCTCGAGGACGACGTCCTGCGCGAACTGGGAATCGACCGGCCGAGCGCGACGTTCCACGGCCGCGACCTCTTTGCGCCGGTGGCGGCCGAACTGGCGGCCGGCCGTTTGCGTCCCGAAGCCCTCGGGTCGGTGGTGGGGGAGCTCGTGCCCGGCTGGCTAGGCGAGCCCGTCCTGGCCGGTGGGCAGCTGAGCGGGGCGGTCGTGACGGTGGACCACTTCGGCAACCTCCTGACCAACCTGGACGCCGCGCTGGTGGCGCAGGTAGCGACGCCGGTGGTTCGGGCCGGCGGCCAGGAAATGTTGCTCCGGCGAACCTATTCCGCCGTCCGGCCCGGTGAGTACGTCGCCCTGATCAATTCGTTCGGGGTGCTGGAGGTGGCGCGGGCCGAAAAGAGTGCCGCCGAGGGCCTCGGGCTCGGCCGGGGCGCCCCCATCGTCGTCTCGCCACGCCGGGACTGACGGGGCAGCCGCGCGGACAGGGGAACCCGCCTCGGCATCCGTGGGTCTGACCGGACGAAACGCGGCGGCGCGCGTAGTCATTGCACCGCAAAACGAATCGGTTGAGAAGCAAACCGATCCGTGTATAGTTCGCAGCCTTGTGCCCATGGCTTAAGTGGGCAGCGCGTTGATATATCTGGATTTTCTCTCAGGGCCGCGCAATGGAACGAGACGAGGAACGCTTCGACTTGGACGACGAGTTTGTAGCTGGAGCTGAGGAAGAGAATTACGACCGATTCATCGACAGGGTGGACCGGCGCAAGCAGGCGGCTGCCGTGAAGAAAGGCAAGGCAGCCTGGAGCAAGCTCGAAGACGTGCTTGCGGAGAAACGCCTGCAGAAAGAACTCAAGGACTTCTACGAAGACAAGTAGTCCCGCCGGCTCGGCTGGGACCCGCG
>JBAVIQ010000462.1:0-3426 GCA_049687035.1 Steroidobacteraceae bacterium | reverse complement strand
CGAGGGCGGCACCCGCTTCGTTGGTGGCCAGCGTGTACTTGGCGCCTTCCAGGTTGGTGCGGACGGTTTCCACCTTGCCGGCATCGCGGTGCGGGGCCAGATCAGCCTCCATCGTCGGCATCCAGTTGCCGAGGAAGACGTCGATGTCGCCGTTCTTCATCGACTCGAACGTGACCGGCACGGAAAGCACGGTGATCACGGGCTTGTAGCCCAGGTCCGCCAGCATCTGGCCCAGCACAGCCGTCGTGGCCGTTTCCGCGGTCCAGCCGACGTCTGCGAGCCGCACGACGCGGCAGCTGGGCGGGTCTGCGGTGGCCGCCACAGCATTGCCGCCACCCGACGCAACCGCGAGCAACGTTGCCGCCACGAAGCCCAGCGACCGCAGTCCATGGAGCAGCGGGCCCACCCCCGGGCACCAGCTCGAACGCATTGCCTTCCCCCACGTTAAAATCTTCTGACGCATTGGTAACAGGGAGCGGCTGCCCGCGTCAAACATGGCTGCAAATCGCGGCCATCGCCTGCCGCGCGGCGCAATCTCGCAGGCTATACTCCGGCGCGCGCTCCGGCGGAGAGCGCCTCACCACAGACGAGCCCGGCCGCGTGGACGCGGTGACGAGGCCGACGGAGCCAGCCTCGATGGAGATCAGCGAATTCTCGATGGATTTCTTCTCGCTCGCGGGCAAGAAGGCCATCGTCACCGGCGGCAACACCGGCCTCGGCCAGGCCTTTTCGCTGGCGCTCGCCATGGCCGGCGCAGACGTGTTCGTGCCGAGCGTCATGGACGATGACGGCAAGACCGGCCCGCTGATTGCAGCCACTGGCCGTCGTTACGAATACCTCAAGATCGACATCACTGCGCCCGGAGCTGCCGCAAAGGTGATCGACACCTGCGTCGAGCGTTTCGGCGCCATCGACATCCTGGTCAACAGTGCCGGCATCTGCCCGATGGCCGAAGTGCTCGACTTCGGACGGCCGCAATGGGACGCGACCGTTGCCGTGAACCTCACGGCGGCGTTCGAGCTGAGCTACGAGGCCGCGAAGAGAATGATCCCGCAGCAGAGCGGCAAGATCATCAATATCTGCTCGCTGTTCTCGTTCCTGGGCGGCCGCTGGTCGTCGGCCTATGCCGCGACGAAGCACGGCCTCGCCGGTTTCACCAAGGCGTATTGCGACGAGCTCGCGATGCACAACATCCAGGTGAACGGCATCGCGCCGGGTTATTACGCCACCGAGATCACGCGCCAGACGCGCAGCAATCCGGAAACCAACAAGCGCGTGCTCGACCACATTCCGGCCGAGCGCTGGGGCGAGCCCGTCGATCTCATGGGTGCGCTCGTCTACCTGTCGAGCCGCGCTTCCAATTACGTCAACGGTCACCTGCTCGTCGTCGACGGCGGCTACCTGGTGCGCTGACGCGACATGGCGACCCGGGGGCGTTACATCGTCGGCGTCGACAACGGCTCGCAGAGCACGAAGGTCGTGATCTACGACCTCGAGGGCAAAGCGGTCGCCGAAGGCCGGCAGGTACTGCGCGCTGCCAGTCGCCCGCGCCCGGGCGTCGTCGAGCATCCCGATGACGACCTGTGGGATTCGATCATCGTTGCCAGCCAGCAGGCGCTGGCGAACTTCCTGGGCGACCCGCGCGAGATCATCGGTGTCGGTCTCTGCACCATTCGCTGCTGCAAGGCGTTCCTCAAGGCCGACGGCTCGCTCGCGCAGCCGGTCATGAGCTGGATGGACACCCGCGCGTACCAGCCGTACATGCCGGAGGATCCGGCGGTGGCCTTTGCGACCACCTCCTCCGGCTACATCACGCACCGCTTCACGGGCGAATTCAAGGACACCGCGGCAAACAACATCCTGCTGCAGTGGCCCATCGACACGGACACGTGGCAATGGAGCAGCGATCCAGCGTTGCTGCAGCAGTTCAACGTCCGGCGCGAACAACTCTTCGAGTTGCTGCTGCCGGGCGCCATCGCCGGCCACGTGACGGCCGCAGCTGCAGCGGCCACAGGCATTCCGGCTGGATTGCCCGTCGTCGTCACGGCCAACGACAAAGCCGTCGAAGCGCTCGGCTCGGGTTCGCTCGACGATCGCACCGCGCTGATCTCGTTGGGCACCTACATCGCATCGATGGTGCATGGGGAGCGCAACCGACAGGACGCCCAGCAGTTCTGGACCAATTTCGGCTGCATCCCACACCGCTACCTGTACGAGAGCCACGGCATCCGTCGCGGCATGTGGACGCTCACGTGGTTCATGGACCTGCTTGGACCGGAGTTCGCCGCAGCGGCTGCTGCGCGCGGCGTCACGCGTGAGCACGTGCTGGAAGAGGAGGCGCTGCGCGTCCCGGCCGGCTGCGACGGTCTCATGAGCGTGCTCGACTGGCTCGCCCCCACCGACAAGCCGTTCCGCAAGGGCATCATGCTCGGCTTCGACGCGCGCCATACGCGTGCGCACGGCTACCGCTCCATCCTCGAAGCGATCGCATTGACGATGAAGGACAAGGTCGATGCCATGGCGGACGAACTCGGCGTCCAGTTGCGCGAGATCGTGATCTCCGGCGGTGGTTCCTCGAGCCCGCTCTTCATGCAGATCTTCGCCGACGTCTTCGGCATTCCCGCGTCGCGTGCGCACGGCCCGGGCGGCGCCAGCCTCGGTTCGGCGATCTGCGCGGCAGTGGCCACCGGTGTGTATCCGGATTTCGCGACTGCCGCCGCGCGCATGGAAAAGCCCCGCGAGTCGTTCGCGCCGGATGCCGCCAATACCGACGTGTACCGCCGCATGAACGACGAGGTCTTCCGCGACATCCGCAATTCGACTGACCAGGTCCTCGAACGGTCCTGGCCTCTCTTTCACTGACACCGGCACGCGCCGGAAACGACCGAAAAGGACCGCATCATGGCCTTGAGCAAGACCGCCATCGTCCAGGGACTCCAGGGAATCGTTGGCGGCGCCAACGTCATCACGGACGAGAAGGAACTGAAGCAGAGCAGCATCGACCGCCTGCGCCTCTACGAGGACGTGCACGGCGTGTTCACGCGACCGATTCCGGCAGCGGTGGTCATGGCGCGCAGCACGCAGCACGTGGCCGAGGTCCTGAAATACGCCAACAAGAGCCGCATCAACGTGGTGGCCCGCACCGGGCGTACCGCGACGGAGGGCGGTCTCGAGACGGCGGTCGCCAACTCCATCGTGCTCGATGGCTCGGGCATGAACGGCATCCTCAAGATCGACACCTACAACATGCAGGCGACGGTGCAGTGCGGCGTGTGCCTGCAGACACTCGAGGACGAGTGCCGCAAGGTCGGCGTCACCACGGGTCATTCGCCGCAGTCGAAGCCAATCGCGCAGATGGGCGGCCTGGTCGCCACGCGCAGCATCGGTCAGTTCTCGACCCTGTACGGCGGCATCGAGGACATGGTG
>JBAVIQ010000461.1:0-1753 GCA_049687035.1 Steroidobacteraceae bacterium | reverse complement strand
CTCGTCGTCTTCACGCCCTCGGGTAAGCGTGGACGCTTTGCCGTCGGCACGCCGTTGCTGACTGCGGCGCGCCAGCTCGGCGTCGACATCGACTCGGTCTGCGGCGGTCGTGCGATCTGCGGGCGCTGCCAGGTGCTGGTGGCCGAAGGCGAGTTCGCGAAGCACGGGGTGCGCTCGAGCGCGGCCTCGCTGTCGCCGGTCTCGGAGACCGAACAGCGCTACGCCACGCGCAAAGTGCTCGCCGAGGGCCGCCGGCTCTCGTGCCAGGCGAAGGTCGAGGCCGACGTGGTCGTCGACGTGCCGTCGAACAGCCAGGTGCACCGCCAGGTGGTGCGCAAGGAAGCCGAGGCGCGCGACATCGAGCTATACCCGCTGGTGAAGCTGCACTACGTCGAAGTTGCCGAGCCCGACATGCACGACCCTTCAGGTGACCTGCAGCGGCTCGAGCTGGCGCTCGCACGCGAGTGGCAGCTGAAGAACCTCGGCTGCGACCTCTCGGTGCTGCAGCAGCTGCAGCCCGCCCTGCGTGCCGGACAATGGCAGGTCACGGTGGCGGTCCACGACACGTCGCGGATCATCGCGGTCTGGCCGGGATTCCATGAGACGGCGTTCGGGCTCGCCGTCGACGTGGGCTCGACCACGATCGCGGCGCACCTCTGCGATCTCGTCAGCGGCGAAGTCGTGGCCTCCGTGGGACGCATGAATCCGCAGATCCGCTTCGGCGAAGACCTCATGAGCCGCGTTTCGTATTCGATGATGAATCCGGGCGGTGCTGCGCAGATGACTGCTGCCGTGCGTGAAGCATTGAGCGAGCTGGCGGCGGAGGTGGCCGAAGCGGCGGGTGTCGAGAAAGAATCGATTCTCGAGGTGACACTCGTCGGCAACCCGATCATGCATCACCTCGTGCTCGGCATCGACCCGGTCGAACTCGGCGGTGCGCCTTTTGCGCTCGCGATCGACCGTGCAGTGACCGTGACGGCTGCCGAACTCGGCATCGCACTGCACCCCAATGCCCGCGTCTACGCTCTGCCCTGCATCGCTGGTCACGTGGGCGCGGACACCGCAGGCGTCATCCTGGCGGAACGACCGGACCTCACCGAAGAGATGACGCTGCTGGTGGACGTCGGCACCAATGCCGAGATCGTGCTCGGCAACAGCAAGCGACTCGTCGCCTGCTCGAGCCCCACGGGGCCAGCGTTTGAAGGCGCGCAGATCAGCTGCGGCCAGCGTGCCGCGCCCGGTGCCATCGAGCGTGTGCGGATCGACCGTGAGACGCTCGAGCCGCGCTTCAAGGTCATCGGCTCCGACCTCTGGTCGGACGACCCGGACTTTGCGGAGGCGGTCCAGAACACGGGCGTCACTGGCGTCTGCGGCTCGGGCATCATCGAGGTAATCGCCGAGATGTATCTCGCTGGCATCATCACCCAGGACGGCGTCATCGACGGCGCATTGGCGGCTCGCTCGCCGCGCGTCGTAGCCAGCGGGCGCACGTACTCGTACGTGCTGCACGCAGGCGCCCAGACGCTCTGCATCGCGCAGAACGACGTGCGCGCGATCCAGCTCGCGAAGGCGGCGCTGATGGCCGGCGTTCGAAGGCGCACAGATCAGCTGCGGCCAGCGCGCCGCGCCCGGCGCCATCGAGCGCGTGCGGATAGACCGTGAGACGCTCGAGCCGCGCTTCAAGGTCATCGGCTCCGACCTCTGGTCGGACGACCCGGACTTTGCGGAGGCGGTCCAGAACACGGGCGTCACT
>JBAVIQ010000460.1:0-2091 GCA_049687035.1 Steroidobacteraceae bacterium | reverse complement strand
GCGTGAAGGAGGTGACGGTCGAACTCAAGGTGAAAGGCCTGCCCGATGGCAAGCACGCCGTGCACATCCACGAGGTCGGCGCCTGCGAGCCATGTTCCGCAGCGGGCGGCCACGCACGACGTGATCGTGCTGACGGGAGGCGTCTCGATGGGACGCTATGATCATGTGCCGAGCGTCCTGCGACAGCTCGGCGTGCAGGAAGTGTTTCACAAGGTCGCGCAGCGCCCGGGCAGGCCGATCTGGTTCGGCATCGGACCGACGGGCCAGACCGTGTTCGGACTGCCGGGCAATCCGGTGTCTTCGCTGGTCTGCCTGTTGCGCTACGTCGTGCCTGCGCTCGCCGCGATGGCCGGCGCGCCAGCGCGCACTGCGGAACACGTCCCGCTGGGTTCGGCATTCAAGGTCAAGCCTGAGCTCGCATATTTCCTGCCGGTGGGTGTGGAATACAGCTCGACCATGGGCATGGTCGCCATGCCGCGGCCCACGCGTGGCTCGGGCGATTTCATTTCCTTGCTCGGCACTGATGGTTTCGTGGAACTGCCGCCGGGCCCGCGCGAGCTTCCGGCGGGTTACCTCGCACCGCTGTACCGCTGGTGAACGCACATGCCTGATCCGCGCAGTTCCACCGGTGTCGTCGCCCTGGGTCCGTTGAACCCGGTGGTCGATAAACTGGGTCGACCGGTGCACGACCTGCGCATCTCGGTCATGGATCGCTGCAACTTCCGTTGCCCGTACTGCATGCCGCAGTCGACGTTCGACGAGAAGTACCGCTTCCTGCGCGCGCAGGAGCGGCTGTCGTTCGAGGAGATCGTGCGGCTGGCACGGGTCGCGGCCCGCCTCGGCGTGCGCAAGGTGCGCCTGACAGGTGGCGAACCCCTGTTGCGCAACGGATTGCCGGACCTGGTCGCCGAACTGTCGGGCATCGAAGGCATCGAGGACCTCGCGCTCACTACCAATGGCGTCCTGCTCGCGCAGCACGCGGCAGAATTGAAGGGCAATGGCCTGCACCGGGTGACGGTGAGCCTCGACTCGCTCGACGAAACCGTTTTCACGAAAATGAGCGGCGGCTTCGGCGGACTGCCGCAGGTGCTCGAAGGCATCGAGGCTGCGCTCGCGGCAGGCTTGCGGCCCGTGAAGGTCAACACCGTGGTCCAGCGCGGGCTCAACGATCACACCGTGCTCGACCTGCTCGATCGTTTCCGCGGCACGGGCGTCACCGTGCGACTGATCGAATACATGGACGTCGGCAACCGCAACGCGTGGGAACCCGCGCAGGTCGTGCCGTCGGCCGACATCCTGCGGCAGATCGAGGCGCGCTGGCCCGTGACGGCCGAGTCCGGGCGCTACCGGGGCGAGGTCGCATCGCGTTACACGTACGACGATGGCGCCGGTGAAATCGGCTTCGTGTCGTCGGTGAGCGAACCGTTCTGCGGCGACTGCAATCGCGCGCGGCTGTCATCGGAAGGCGTGCTGTACACCTGCCTGTTCGCCACCCGCGGGCTCGATCTGCGCGCGCCATTGCGCGCGGGGGCATCAGACCCTGAACTGCTGGACTTGATGCGAAGCGCGTGGGCACAGCGCGCAGACCGCTACAGCGAATTGCGCAGCGAACTGCGGGGTCAAGAGGCACCGCTGCGCAAGGTCGAGATGCACTACATCGGTGGCTGACACGATGAGCGAACTCACCCACGTCGACGCGCAGGGCCGCCCCACCATGGTGGACGTCAGCGCCAAGGCAGTCACGTTGCGCACCGCCGTGGCCGAATCACGGGTTCGCTTCCCGGCTGCTGTCGCTCGCGCGCTGCGCGACGCCGAATTCGCGACCAGCAAGGGACCGGTGTTCCACACGGCGATCGTGGCCGGCGTGATGGCCGCCAAGCGCACGCACGAACTGATCCCCTTCTGTCACCCGCTCGGCCTCGAACGCTGCGACGTCGTCATCGACATGCACGACGACGAAGCCGTGGTGCGCTGCACGGTCGCGCTGCACCACAGGACCGGTGTCGAAATGGAGGCTCTGACCGGCGCCTCGATCGCGGCACTCACGATCTACGACATGTGCAAGGCGCTCTCGCACGCAATCGTCATCGC
>JBAVIQ010000459.1:0-1837 GCA_049687035.1 Steroidobacteraceae bacterium | reverse complement strand
CCGCTCAACCGTGTTGGCGACTGCAACTGCGGTAACGGGCTGGCGCCAACTCTCTCCCGCCTCGCAGCGGGAGAGGGCGAGCGCTACGCGACCTTCGCGAACGCGTCCCGCGTGAGGTTCTCGGGCGTGCCCGACGCCGTGCAGGCGACGTCGTCCTCGATGCGTATGCCGCCATATGGCTGCAGGCGCCGCACGACATCCCAGGCGATGTAACGGCCGAGACCGTTCTTCTGCGCCTCGTCGAGCAGCAGGTCGATGAAATACAGGCCAGGCTCGATGGTGACGACCACGCCCGGTTCGAGCCGACGCGTCAGGCGCAGGTAACGATGGCCCGTCGGACGCGGAATTTCGGTGCGGCCCGAATCGTCCGCAGCGAGACCCGCCACGTCATGCACCTGGATGCCGAGCAGGTGCCCGATGCCATGCGGGAAGAACACGCCGGATACGCCGTTTTCCGCGGCCTGTTCGGCCGTGCATCCCGTGACGACACCCGCCTGCACCAGCGCGCCGGCAATCAGGCGATGAGCGAGCAGGTGAATCTCGCGGTAGTCGAACCCGGGTCGGACGGCGGCGCACAGTTCGAGCTGCAGTTTCTCCATTGCAGCCATCAGTTCGAGGAACCTCGGATCGGTGCCCGCCGGATCCGCGACGTGCGTGCGCGTAATGTCGCTGGCGTAGCCGCGGAACTGCGCGCCCGCATCGATCAGGAACGTGGGTCGCGGCACGTCGCGCCGGCGGCCCAGCGTCGTGTAGTGCAGGATGGCGGCTCCCTCGCCAAACGCGATGATGTTGCCGTACGGCAGTTCCTGTTCCCGCAACCCGACGGCCGAGCAGTACGCCTGGTGCACCTCGAATTCCGAGGCGCCCGCACGGTAGGCCGCGGCTGCAGCAACGTGCCCGACCGCGCCAAGCCGTGATGCCTCGCGCATGCACGCGAGTTCGTAGGGCGTCTTGGCCGCGCGATGGTAATGCAGGTACGCCAGCAGGCCGGCTGGATTCGTGGCACTGAAGCCCCACTCGGCGAACTCGGCAGGTGGCTCGCCGATGCAGGCAAGGCGCCGATTGCCGGCATCGAGCAGCCCGCGCGCGTCGGCGGGCTCCCGGATCACGGTGAGGTCGAATTCGCGGGTCCAGGCAGCGGTCGGTACCGCCGGCGGCTTGTGCCAGTAATCGGCGGGCTGATGAAACACCAGCTGGGGCCGGCGGCCGGGCAGGTAGCGGACGAAGCAATCCGGCGCTTCCTGCAGGGGCGCCCAATGCAGGAAATGCGGGTTCGCCTTGAAGGCGGGACCGTGGTCGTCGAGGAAATGCAGCCCGGGGCGGCCCGAATACACGACCAGGCCGTCATAGCCTTCGCGCTCGAGGGCGCGGTCCGCAAGTGCCTGCACGTGCTGCAGGTGGGCAGAAAACAACAGGTCGATAGCATCGGTCATGGTTTGAGCCCCAGGGTCAGGAACCCGTGATCATAGGAGAACCGGGGCCCGGTGGGCGGTCTGTTGAGCGCTCCGACCCTGCAGGTTGTCGCCAGATAGAGACGGTTTTACGGCTTACGTTTGGAAAGCACGGTCCTAGAATCGCCTCCGCGCATCAAGCAGGCCCGCCACAAGTCGGGTCGGCCGAAGGTGCAAGGTGTTCGACATCAACTGACTGCAAATTTTGGGGTACTTATCAATGAACGCGAAGATTGCTCTCGCCGCCGCCCTCGCCGCCCTCGCCCTCGCCGGCTGCGCCAAGAAGGAAGGTCCGGCCGCTGAGACGGCATCCGACGCCTCTGTTGCCGCGGGCCAGGCTGCGGACCGGGCCGGCGAAGCCGTTGACGCGGCTGCCGTCGCGAACA
>JBAVIQ010000458.1:0-4203 GCA_049687035.1 Steroidobacteraceae bacterium | reverse complement strand
ACCTCGCGCCGCTGTTTTCGCGTTTCGTCGAGTCGATGCTGCGCAAGACAGCACTGCCGCAGCGCAAGCAGGTCTGACCGAGGAACGCCCGATGCCCAAGCGCACAGACCTGCAGAGCATCCTGATCATCGGCGCCGGCCCGATCGTCATCGGCCAGGCGTGCGAGTTCGATTACTCCGGCGCGCAGGCGTGCAAGGCGTTGCGAGAGGAGGGGTACCGGGTCGTCCTCGTCAACTCGAACCCCGCGACGATCATGACCGACCCCGAGATGGCGGACTCGATCTACATCGAGCCCATCAACTGGCGCACGGTCGCCCGCATCATCGAAAAAGAGCGTCCCAGCGCGCTGCTGCCCACGATGGGCGGCCAGACGGCGCTCAACTGCGCCCTCGATCTCGTCCGCGAAGGCGTGCTCGAAAAGTACGACGTCGAACTGATCGCCGCTTCGCGCGAAGCGATCGACATGGCCGAGGACCGCGAGCTGTTCCGCAATGCCATGCGCGACATCGGCCTCGAATGTCCGCGGTCGCGTGTTGCACACAGCCTCGAGGAAGCGCTCGCGATCCAGGCCGAGATCGGCTTTCCGACGGTCATCCGTCCTTCGTTCACGCTCGGCGGCAGCGGCGGCGGCATCGCGTACAACCGCGAGGAGTTCGAGCAGATCGTCGCACGCGGGCTCGATGCTTCCCCGACCAGCGAAGTGCTGCTCGAGGAATCGGTGATCGGCTGGAAGGAATTCGAGATGGAAGTGGTCCGCGACAGGGCGGACAACTGCATCATCATCTGCGCCATCGAGAACCTCGACCCGATGGGCGTGCACACGGGTGATTCGATCACCGTCGCGCCCGCGCAGACGCTGACGGACAAGGAATACCAGCTGATGCGAGACGCGTCGATCGCGGTCCTGCGCAAGATCGGCGTGGAATGCGGCGGCTCGAACGTGCAGTTCGCCATCAGCCCCACCGACGGCCGCCTGCTCGTCATCGAGATGAACCCGCGCGTGTCGCGTTCGTCGGCGCTCGCGTCGAAGGCCACCGGCTTCCCGATCGCCAAGGTCGCGGCGAAGCTCGCCATCGGCTACACGCTCGACGAGTTGCGCAACGACATCACGGGCGGCGCCACGCCGGCGTCATTCGAGCCGACGATCGATTACGTCGTCACCAAGATTCCGCGCTTCACGTTCGAGAAGTTCCCGGGCGCCAACCAGCGACTCACGACGCAGATGAAGTCGGTGGGCGAGGTCATGGCGATGGGCCGCACGTTCCAGGAGTCGCTGCAGAAGGCGCTGCGCGGCCTCGAGACCGGCATCGACGGTCTGACGCCGATCGTGACGCTGCCGCTCGTCGATGACGATGCGCGCAATGCACTGCTCGAAGAATTGCGTATGCCGGGACCGGATCGCCTGCGCTACGTCGGTGACGCGTTCCGCGCCGGCCTCACGCTGGCCGAAGTCCACCGGGCTTCGCGCATCGATCCGTGGTTCCTCGCTCAACTTGAGGACATCGTCAACGAAGAGCGCGCAATCGCGACGGGCGGCAAGCCGGCGCTCGATCAACCCCGCGTGCGCGCGCTTAAGCGCAAGGGCTTCGCCGACAGCCGCATCGCGAAGTTGATCGGCGTTCCCGAGGCGGAAGTGAGCACGCACCGTCGCGCACTCGGCGTCCGCCCCGTGTTCAAGCGCGTCGATACCTGTGCCGCCGAATTCGCGACGTCCACCGCGTACATGTATTCCACGTACGAGGACGAGTGCGAATCCAGGCCGACAGACAACCGCAAGATCGTGATCCTCGGTGGCGGGCCCAACCGTATCGGCCAGGGCATCGAGTTCGACTACTGCTGCGTGCATGCCGCGCTCGCGCTGCGCGAAGACGGGTTCGAGACCATCATGGTCAACTGCAACCCGGAGACGGTCTCGACCGACTACGACACCTCCGACCGCCTCTATTTCGAGCCGCTCACGCTCGAAGACGTCATGGAAGTCATGCACGTCGAGAAACCGTTCGGCGTGATCGTGCAGTACGGCGGCCAGACGCCGCTCAAGCTTGCAAAGGCGCTGGAGGCGGCGGGCGTGCCGATCATCGGCACCAGTCCCGACTCGATCGACGTCGCGGAAGACCGTGAGCGCTTCCAGCAACTTGTCGAGAAGCTGAAGCTGCGACAGCCGCCGAATCGCACGGCGCGCACCGAGGACGAAGCCGTTCGCCTGGCGGCGGAAGTCGGCTTCCCGCTCGTCGTGCGCCCGAGCTACGTGCTCGGCGGTCGCGCCATGGAAGTCGTGTTCAGCGAGGATGACCTGCGCGTCTACATGAACACGGCGGTGCAGGTATCGCACGACAGCCCGGTACTGCTCGACCGCTTCCTCGACCTTGCGATCGAAGTCGACGTCGACGCGATCTGCGACGGCAAGGACGTCTACGTCGGCGGCATCATGGAACACATCGAGCAGGCGGGCGTGCACTCGGGCGACTCCGGTTGCTCGCTGCCGCCGAGCAGCCTGAGCAAGGAACTGCAGGACCAGATCCGCGAGCAGACGCGCCGCATGGCGCTCGCGCTCAACGTGATCGGCCTGATGAACGTGCAGTTCGCCATCCAGAACGGCGTGGTCTACGTGCTCGAAGTGAACCCGCGCGCGTCGCGCACGGCGCCCTTCGTCTCGAAGGCCACTGGCGTGGCGATGGCGAAGGCGGGTGCCCGCGTCATGACCGGCCGCACGCTCGTCGAACTCAACCTGACGCGCGAACGCATCCCGAAGTATTTCTCGGTCAAGGAAGCGGTGTTCCCGTTCGGCAAGTTCCCGGACGCCGACCCCATCCTGGGTCCGGAAATGAAGTCGACAGGCGAGGTCATGGGCACCGGCCGCAGCTTCGGCGAGGCGTACGCCAAGGCGCAGGCGGCGTCGGGCGTGACGTTGCCCACCCGCGGCGTCTGCTTGATCAGCGTCCGTGACCGCGACAAACCGGGCGCGGTCGAACTCGGCAAGCGCCTGCGCGCCCAGGGCTTCGAGATCGTGGCGACCCAGGGCACGGCCGACGTGCTGGAAGCGAACGGCATCGAGTGCCGCCGCGCCAACAAGGTTCGGGAGGGCCGGCCGCACATCGTCGACATGATCAAGAACGACGAGTTCAGCCTCATTGTGAACACGACCGAAGGCAAGCAGGCCGTGCGCGAGTCCAACTCGATTCGGCGCGAGGCTGTGGCCCGCAAAGTGACTTACTACACGACGCTGGCAGGGGCGCTGGCCACCTGCGAGGCCATCGACCACCTCCAGGACGTCGAGGTGAACCGCCTGCAGGACCTTCACAAGGAAGTTTGGATATGACGCGTAAGCCCATGACTTCTAAGGGTGCGGAGCGCCTACGGGAGGAACTCAAGCGGCTCAAGCAAGTCGAGCGGCCGCGCATCATCCAGGCCATCGCCGAGGCGCGCGCGCATGGCGACCTGAGTGAAAACGCGGAATATCACGCGGCCCGCGAGCAGCAGAGCTTCTGCGAAGGCCGGATCAACGAACTCGAGCACGAGCTGTCGCACTCGCACATCATCGACGTCTCGAGCCTGCCCAAGACCGACAAAGTGGTTTTCGGCGCCACGGTGCACCTCGAAACGAGCACCGGCGAGGAAGTCGTCTACCAGATCGTCGGCGAGCAGGAGGCCGACATCCGCCGCAACCTGATCTCGATCACGTCGCCGATTGCGCGGGCGCTGGTCGGCAAGTCGGCCGGGGACGAGGTCCATGTCGCCGTGCCGGGCGGCACCCGCTCGTACGAAATCGTGACAGTTCGCTACGAGTAGTGGTGATTCGCGCCATCGATCGGCGCGACCTGGAAGTTCGATGATGTGCCGGGGCCCGTGGCTCCAGGCTGCCCGGCAGCGGTATTACGCGTCCGGCAGGAGGATCGTCGTCTTCTCGGGGTTGGCCCGGTAGAACAAGGCCACGTGACCAATCCGCTGGACGATCTCCGAACGCGTCGAGGCGGCCAGTTCGGCCAGCACCCCGTCCCGCGTCGTGCGATCACCCACCCGTGCCCGCACCTTGACCAACTCATGGTGAGCCAGCGCGCCGTCCATTTCCGCCACCAGGTTCGGGCCGAGCCCGGAATTGCCGATCAGAACCACGGGGTTCAGCTCGTGGCCAAGACGGCGGAGGTATTTGCGTTGGGTGTCGGTGAGCATGGAAGGGCAGGAAGGGCAGGAAGGGCAGGAAGG
>JBAVIQ010000457.1:0-6422 GCA_049687035.1 Steroidobacteraceae bacterium | reverse complement strand
CGGATTCCGAAATGCTGCGCGCAGCCGAGCGATCCCCCGTCTGGAACTGCAGCAGGCGTCGATGTACCGCGCCGAACGTCTCTCCGTACCACTCAGGAACCGGCGCGCGCTCGATGTGCAACGTGTCCAGGTCACGATTGAAGGTCGAGACGGCGCCCGAGTCGTGCCATTCGCGCACGAAGATCCGGCCAAAATCGTCCGAGCTCATTTCACGCTGACGGCCGGCGGCGTCCTCGATGTCGAGTGCCATCAATCGCCGTGAGGACTCGAACTCCTCGAAGATCGGGCAGATCGCGCCTTCGGCGAACATTCGGAACGGTGTGCCGAGCACCTGGAAGTGGAACCTGCCGTCCACGAGCCTGGAATTCAGCAGGTTCGCGATGATCGGGAACAGCTTGTACGTGTTGCGCTCGTGCGTGAGATCGACGGCCGTGAGCGCACTGGTCTTGAGCGGCTTGCCGAACAGGCGGCCACTGGTCAGGAAGAAGCGCAGGAACGTCTTCGCGCGGTTCGCAGCGTCCGGCGTGCACTGCCAGACGCGGTCGTGGCTGCGCACCACGTCGAGCAATTCCTTCAACTCTGACCACGACGCGTGCTGCGCCGGAATGCGCTCGCTCTTGTGCGGATCGTTGGCGAGGTAATGGAACGGGATCGAGTCCGTCGACAGGCCCGCGTAACCCTGCGACATGGCTTCTTCCAGCAGGGTGCGCATGCGCTCGCGTTCGGTTGCGGTGGGTTCACGCGTTACGGCGGCGTCCGTGCTGCCCATCGCTTCGATGCGCAGCATCGAATGCGGCAGCAACGGCACGATGTTCGGACCGAGGGGCAGCTGGTCGAGGTGCCGGAAGTAGTCCCCGGTCGTGTGCCAGTCGATGCGGTCCACGACCTTGCGCAGCACGGGCTTCGGCATGTTCTCGACGCGCGTGAAGCAATCGAGGATCGGGTCGTCGCCGTTGCGGCGCTGGGCGCCGAA
This sequence comes from Steroidobacteraceae bacterium, assembly GCA_049687035.1. Classification (GTDB taxonomy): domain Bacteria; phylum Pseudomonadota; class Gammaproteobacteria; order Steroidobacterales; family Steroidobacteraceae; genus RPQJ01. The sequence continues at coordinate 5,449 of JBAVIQ010000457.1, read as the reverse complement.
TGCGGTGCCCAGGCTGCAGTTGCCGACGACGACCGTCGTCGTGCCGTGTCGCACCGATTCCGGCAGGCCGGGTGCGAGTTCCACTTCGAGGTCGAGGTGCGTGTGGATGTCGAGCAGCCCCGGCATCAGCCAACCCCCGCTGGCGTCGACGACCCGCTCGGCGCGGTCGAGCGGCAGGCCAGGGCCGCGCGCTGCGATTCTTCCATCTGCGATGGCGATGTCTTCGACGGCAGATGAGCCGCCCATGCCATCGAACACGCGTGCGCCGCGAATCAGAATCTGCCAGTCCGGGTGCATGGGTGACCGTCTTTCCTGCGTCGTCGGTGGATCTGGCCGTGACTGCGGCTCAGCTGGGCAGCACGCGCCCGGGGTTCAGGATGCCTTTCGGGTCGAGCGCCTGCTTCAGTTTCTGCATCAATGCAATTTCTGCCGGACTGCGGCAAAGGTCGAGCCACGGCTGCTTGTCGAGACCGATGCCATGCTCGGCCGAGACGGACCCGCCTCGCGTCGCCAGCGGCTCGTAGACGCAGCGCTCTATGCCGTGGCGCGCCTCGGCGCCGGGCGGTCCTGCCGCGACGATGTGCAGGTTGCCGTCACCCAGGTGACCGAACACGAACCGGCGGTACGCTGGCCACTCGCGCTCGAGACGCCCCACGACTTCGGTCACGTACCCTTCCATCTCTGCGAGCGGCAGGCTGACGTCGAACGCAACCGGCATGCCGAGCCGGAAGATCCCTTCGACGTCGTCACGCAGCGCCCACAATGCATCGCGCTGGGCCTCGGACGAACACACGACGGCATCGACCACGAGTCCGGCCTCGATCGCGCCGGCAATCGCTTCCTCGAACTGCGCCTGGTCCCGCGTCGGGTCGCCACCCGCGCTTTCGACCAGCACGTAGTAGTCGTACGACTGCGGCAGGGGCGGGGTTCCCTTGGAAGGCGGTGTCGTCACCATTCGGTAGAACTCGTTCCACATCAGTTCGAACGCCGAGAGCGCACCGCCGAGCTCGCCGTCGATGTGCTTCAGGAACCGCGTCACATCGCCGAAGCCGGGGCAGGCGACCAGCGCTGTCTGCGTGCTGCGGGGACTTTCGCGCAAGCGCAGCACCAGCCGTGTGATGACGCCGAGCGTCCCTTCGGAGCCGATGAACAACTGCTTAACGTCGTAAGCCGCGTTGTTCTTGATCATGCGGTTCATCGCGGGGATCACTGTGCCGTCGGCGAGCACGGCTTCGAGTCCCAGCACCGAGTCGCGCGTCATGCCGTACCGGATCACGCCATTGCCGCCCGCGTTGGTGGCGGCGCTGCCGCCAATGTGCGCCGAGCCGCGCGCGCCAAAATCCACCGGATACAGCAAGCCGTGCTTTTCCGCTTCCTCCTGGATGCGCTGGACGGCCGCACCGGCTTCGACCGTCATCGTGCGGCCGATCGGATCGATCGATTCGATGCGGTGCATGCGCTCGAGCGAAAGTGCGATCTCGTGCTCGCCGGCGACGCAACCTTGCACGAGGCCGGTGAGACCGCCGAACACCACGACCGATTGTCCGGCTGCGTGGCACGCAGCGAGCACGCGCGACACTTCGTCCGTGCTGCCGGGCCGCACGATCGCCTGCGCCTGGCAGGGACTGCGGTCGGCCCAGCTCACCGCACGCGAACGAACCAGTTCGCCGGTGAGGACATTCGCGTCGCCGACGATGGCGGCGAGTATCTCGGTCAGCATGCGGTGGACTCCGGTCTATTCGAGGACAGCCGCAACGACTGCATTTTGCAGGCCGACAGTCGCCGGCAGCAGCGCGATGGGACGAGCGTCGGGTCCAATTCTTCTCCCTGTCAGTCCGCGGACCGGCGCGGAGCCCTCACGACACCAGCGCGTCGGTCACGTCTGCGAATGCATCCTGCAGTCTTGCAACCTGGGCTTCCGTGGTCGCCGGACACACCAGCATCATGTTGTGGAACGGAGCGATGAGGCAACCCCGGTTGAGCAGTGCGAGGTGGACAGCCTGCTCCAGCGCCGGGGCATGCGCTGCCTCCGCCTGGGTGCCGTTGCGCAGGGGGCCGGGTGCGCAAACGAACTCCACGCGCGCGCCAACGCGCACGATGTGCCATGGCAGCCTGCGCGCATCGACCGTCGCCTGCAGGCCGTCCGCGAGCATGCCGGCCAGTCGGTCCATGTGCCGGTAGGCGTCGGCCGTCATGACATGCTCGAGCGTTGCGCGCATCGCCGCCAGCGCAAGCGCGTTCGCTGATAGCGTGGTGCCCATGCCAGAGTGACCATGCGGCGTCTGCGCTCGCACTTCGCTCAGGCGGCGAGCCACGTCGTCGGTGAAGCCCCAGACGCTCGCGGGGACGCCGCCGGCGATGGGCTTGCCCAGCACGAACAGGTCGGGCTCCAGCCCATGGGCACGCGTGTAGCCGCCGGGGCCGGTCGAGATCGTGTGCGTTTCATCGATCAGCAGCAGCGTGCCGGTCGCGCGCGTCAGGCGCCTGGCCTGATCGAGAAAGCCCGGCTCCGGCAGCACCATGCACGAGTTCGTCAGCACGGGCTCGGTGATCAAGCAGGCTACGTCACCGTGCGCCAGTTCACGGCGCAGTCCGTCGACGTCATTGAATTCGACGACGCGTGCGAGCTGCGTCAGGTCGGTGACCTGGCCCAGCAGGCCCGGGCGATTGACGGCCCGGCCATCGACCAGCCGCACGAACGTTTCGTCGACCGTGCCGTGGTAGCAGCCGTTGAAAACCAGGATCTTCGGGCGTCCCGTCACGGCGCGTGCCACGCGCAGTGCGAAACGATTGGCATCCGTCGCTGTCGTCGCGACCTGCCAGTGCGGCAGTCCGAAGCGTTCGGTGAGCAACGGTCCCACCGCGATCGCATCCTCCGTCGGCAGCATGTACGTCAGGCCCTTGTCGGCCTGTCGCGTGATGGCTTCCGCAACGGGTCTGGGTGAATGGCCGAACATCGCGCCGGTGTCGCCGAGGCAGAAGTCGGCGTACTCGTTGCCGTCGATGTCGCGCAGTGTCGCGCCCCGGCCCGCCTCGACGACGAACGGGAAGGGCATCGACCAGTCCTTCATCCAATGCATCGGCACGCCGTCGTAGAAGCCGGCCATGCCGCGGCCGGTGCGCTGCAGCGACTGCGGGTGCGCGTCGACATAGCGATGCTGCTCGGCGGCGAACATTTCGCTGATCCGCTGCAACGCCACTCCGCCGAGAAGACCCGCCGTCACTGCACTCCCCCAGGACAACATTAGGCGCCGTAATTCTAAGGCAGCGCTTGGACGCAGACCGCTGCGAATGAGTCCAGGGTAAGTCCTGCAGGTTCTGGCCACGGCAGGCGCGCAGCGCTTCCGGCTGACCTTCTATCTCTTCCTTCCTTCCTTCCTTCCTGCCCTTCCTGCCCTTCCGCCCCTCTTCCTTGACGGTCCGCACCCGCCCATGGATACTGCAACGCGAGATGAACGTAACCGCGCAAAAAACGCTGAATACCCGTTGGTGGTGGCGCCACTTCTAGGAGTGGGGCCGGCCGCGTCAGTCTCTTTCGCAGGATTCCAGGACCCATCTCCGCGCAGCACCGTGGGATGGGTTTTTTGTTGTCCGTCCCCCGGGCCCCCGCGACAGAGGAGCCGTAGGTGACGACGACCTTGTTCGACATTGCAGCCGATCTCGACACGCCGGTGTCGGCTTATCTCAAATTGAAACCTTTCCGCCCGCGCTTCCTGCTGGAGAGCGTCGAAGGCGGCGAGCGTCTTGCCCGTTACTCGTTCATCGGCTTCGGCGACTGCATGGAGTATCGGCTCGACGCATCGGGCCTGATGGTCAATGGCGCGCGCGAGCCCCGGCCCGCCGACCAGGCGCAGCTGTTGGGTTCCCTGCGGCAGGCCCTCGCGCGATCGCCCAGGCCCGACGTGACCCAGGCGGGTTTCCCGCTGCTGGGGGGCCTGGTCGGGGCGGCCAGCTACGACCTCGTGCGCTATTTCGAAAGGCTGCCGTCCAGGGCACGGGTCGAAGGGGACGTGCCGGACGCGCATTACGTTGCGCCGCGCTCGGTCCTGGCGTTCGACCACCTCACGCGCCGTGCGGCATTGCTGCACGCCGGCCCGGAGCAGGAGCGGCTGGCGCTGCGTCGCGAGGTGATCCAGGCCCTGCGGGGCGGGTTGCCGGGCCCGGTCCGTGCAACGAAGTTCGGGCCGGCCGCAGCCAGCCTTTCCGAAGAGTCTTTCCTGCAGAACGTCGCCCGCACCAAGGAATACATCGCGTCCGGCGACGTCTACCAGCTCGTGCTGTCGATCTGTTTCGCGGGCCGTTGCGACATGGATCCGTTCGAGGCGTACCGGGCGCTGCGACTGCTGAATCCTTCGCCCTACATGTACTTCTGCGAGCTCGGTGACCGTGTCATCGTCGGCTCCTCGCCCGAGGCGCTGGTGAAGCTGGAAGGCGGCGTCGCGCACCTGCGTCCGATCGCAGGCACGTTGCCGCGCGGCGCCGACGCCGAGCAGGACCTCGCGAATGAAGCCAGGCTGCTCGCGGATCCGAAAGAAAACGCCGAGCACGTCATGCTCGTCGACCTTGCCCGCAACGATCTCGGGCGCGTCGCCGAGGCCGGCAGCGTCAACGTCGATCCCTATCGCTCGATCGAGCGTTACAGCCATGTCATGCATATCGTGAGCGGCGTCAACGGCCGCCTCGCCGCGGGCCGCGACCAGTTCGACCTGTTCGCTGCCGCGTTCCCGGCGGGCACGCTCGTCGGTGCACCCAAGGTGCGTGCAATGGAAATCATCGACGAACTCGAGCCGGTACGTCGCGGACTCTACGGCGGCACGGTGGGTTACTTCGGAGCGGGCGGCGACATGAACCACGCGATCACGATCCGCACGATGGTTTTTCACGGCGACACCTACAGCTTCCAGGCCGGTGCGGGCATCGTGGCGGACAGCGTGCCGATGAACGAATACCGCGAGGTGTTCGCCAAGAGCGATGTGCTGCGGCGCGCGCTCGAGATTGCGCGGGAGGGGCTGTGATGACGCAGCCGGTTCCCCGCCTGTTGCTCGTCGACAACTACGACAGCTTCACCTACAACCTCGTGCAGGCGTTCCTCGTGCTCGGTGCCGAGGTGCTCGTGCATCGCAACGATGCGATCACCATCGAGCAGGCGCAGGCGTTGCAGCCGACGCACCTGTGCATCTCGCCGGGTCCCGGTACGCCGCACGGCGCTGGCGTATCGATGGACATGATCCGCACGTTTGCCGGCCACATCCCCGTGCTTGGTGTGTGCCTCGGGCACCAGTCGATCGTCGAAGTGTTTGGCGGGGACGTCGTGCGCGCCGGGCGGCTCATGCACGGCAAGGTCTCGCCCGTGCATCACGACGCGAGAGGCGTGTTTGCCGGTGCGCCGCAGCCCATGGCAGTGGGTCGCTACCACTCGCTGATCGCGAAGCCCGAGACGCTGCCGTCG
>JBAVIQ010000456.1:0-5351 GCA_049687035.1 Steroidobacteraceae bacterium | reverse complement strand
AGCTGATGCAGACCATCGCGCTCGGAGGCAGCGCCATCTTCCTGTTGCTGCTGACCCAGGCGACGACGCCGCTGGCCGCCGTCCTGATCATGTGCTGCGCGACGGGCACCTCGGCGTGCGCCATGTCGGGCTTCGCCCCGAACTGCTTCGACATCGCGCCGAAGTACGCCGACGTCATCTGGGGCATCAGCAACACGTTCGCCACGCTGCCAGGCATCATTGGCATCTACGTCACGGGCTGGCTCGTCGATCGCACGGGCACGTTCGGCGCGCCGTTCGTGCTCACCGCGGCGGTGTCGCTGTTCGGCGCGGCCTTCTACCTGGTCTTCGGCTCGGGCCGCCGGCACGTCGATTGAACGGCAGCCGCAAACTCGCCTTATTTGGGGTACAGGAGCGTCAGCTGCAAGCGCAAGCCCCAGCCCTCCGGGCCGTCAGCCGGCCCCTCGGCCCAGTACTTTCCAGCGACCGCGAACTGGAGAATCTGCGGCCCGATCTTGAACAGTTGCCCCGCCTGCACGATCAAGGGAACACCCCACTGTTCGGCTTCCCAGTCATAGGCAGACTCCGTATACGCACCAATCGTCGTATGCGTCTTCGTGGTGTAACTGACGAACGGTTGCAGGGTGGTGGCGCTGACATCGGCGCGGTCGTCGCTACCGGCCACGGACCAGACATGACCGGCCAGAATGCCCACCGTCCACGGCCCCATTTGCTTCAGGGCCACGCCCGTCGGCCCGATTCCCCACTTCTCGGTGCCGAGCACGTCTTCGGTCGCCGTCGGCAGCAAGAACACCGGCCCTGCGCCCCAGATCCAACCACCTGCCGTCGGCGACTTCGGTGAAAAGAAAAAGCTGGGGGTGATGTCGCCCAGACCCGACTCGTTCAGCGCGTCCAGCGGGAAGTCCGTCTGGTCGACGAGCGGGATGAGAGTGCGCGTGATCAGGTTCCAGTCCTCGTTCAGCGAGAACGGGATCACCGGTTGGATGACCAGTTTGCTGACCGCGGCGCCGTCGTTCGCGCCGCCGTACTCGTCATCGTTGTACTGCAACGGCACGCTGATCAGCGAGGCAACCGGGTTCGCCAGCTTCTTGGCGAGCTCGGCCGCCTGTTCGTCCTGTGCCCGGGCCGGAACCGACAGCGCCAACGCACTGATCGCCAGTGCACGCATCCAATAGTAGCGTCTCATCATCAAGACCTCTCCCGGAACATCATTTCCTCACTTCGACCGTCACCTTCGGGATGTGGCCGTTGAACTTTGACTCGGCTTCGGCGCCGATCGCCTCGACCACCGGCGTCCCGAGGTCGATGCCGACGTCGGCCGTCTCGTCCGCCGAGAACATGCCGGCTTGTGTGTGCTCGATCCGCCCCTCAGCGACTTTCTCGCCATTGACGTAGAGCGTGCCCAGGCCTCCCTTGCCCGGCCCACCGCCGTCGTAGGCAAAGTCGAACTTCACCGTCGCCTTGCCCGAGGCCAGCGGCTTGCTCGCGACGATGCTGGTCTGCTGCAGGCCCAGGAAGTTGTAGGCGTAGCCCGGCACGCCGTCCTTGACGTACAGCGACCAGCCGCCGAAGCGGCCGCCCTGCGCGATGACCGTGCCGTTGGCTTGCGCCTGCGGCAGCTCGAGTTCCGCCGTGATCGTCTTGGAGCGGTTCTTCACGTTGACGAACACGCCTTCCATCATGCCGGTCATGCCCTCGGCCAGCGTCATCGCCGTCCGTCCGCCCATCAGGTCGGGACGCCCGACCGAGGCGGCGTCGAGCCGCTCGAATACGCGGTCATCCATCGGCAGCACGTGGTACTTCCTGGCTTCGTCCAGGAACACCGCCTGGAGCTCGGCGAGCTTCTTCGGGTTCTTCGCCGCGAGGTCGTTCGCCAGGCTGAAGTCCGAACGCGTGTCGTACAGCTGCCATGCCGAGTTGTCCTCCAGCGCGCGCCGCGGCTTGGGCTCCCACGGCGCCCTGTGGATCGTGCGGGCGTACCAGCCGTCGTGATAGATGGCGCGGTTGCCGGCGATCTCGAAGTACTGCGTGGTGTGCCTCTCCTTCGCCTTCGCGTCCTCGAACGTATAGACGAGGCTCGTTCCTTCCATCGGAATCTGCGGCGTACCGTCGACCACCTTTGGCTCAGGCAAGCCGATCGCTTCGAGGATCGTCGGCGCAACGTCGATCACGTGGCCGAACTGCGTGCGTATGCCGTTGCGCGCCTTGATGCCCTTGGGCCAGGACATGACCATGCCGTTGCGCGTGCCGCCGAAGTCCGACGGCACCTGTTTCATCCAGCCGAACGGCGAATCGAAACCGACGGCCCAGCCGGACGCCATGTGTGGGTAGGTCTCGGGTCCGCCCCACTGGTCGATCCTCTTCAGCATGTCGGGAACGGTTTCCTGCACGCCGTTGAAATACGTGTACTCGTTGAACATGCCGCTCCGGCCACCTTCGCCGCTGGTGCCGTTGTCACCGGCGATGTAGACGACGAGCGTGTTGTCGGCCTGGCCGACGTCGGCGAATGCCTTGAGCATGCGACCGACTTCGTGATCGGTGTATTCCGCATAGGCGGCGAACACTTCGGCCTGGTGCGTGAACAGCCGCTTCTCGTCAGGCGAGAGCTTGTCCCAGTCCCTGATCTCCGGCGGCTTCGGCGCGAGCCTGGTGCCCGGCGGCACGACGCCCAGCTTGATCTGCCGTGCGAGGGATTCCTCGCGCATCTTGTCCCAGCCCTGGTCGAACTTGCCCTTCCAGCGCGCGATCCACTCCTTCGGCACGTGGTGAGGGGCATGGGTGGCGCCCGGCGCGAAGTAGATGAATGACGGCTTCTGCGGCGCGAGCGCCTTCTGGTACTTGATCCACGCTACGGCCTTGTCGGTCATGTCGGCCATGAAGTGGTAATTGGGATCGTGCGGCAGCTCGACGACAGCCGTGCCGTCGTACAGGAACGGCGCCCACTGGTTCGTCTCACCGCCGAGGAAGCCGTAGAACTTGTCGAAACCCTGGTGCGTCGGCCAGCGATCGAACGGTCCGGCGACGCTGGCTTCCCACGCTGCCGTCTCGTGCCACTTGCCGAACGCGGCCGTGGCGTAGCCATTGAGCCGCAGCGTTTCGGCCAGCGGTGCGGTGGCATTCGGGATCTGCCCGGTGGCGCCCGGGAGGCCGGTGGCCATCTCGGTGATGAAGGCCATGTTCACCGTGTGGTGGTTGCGCCCGGACTTGAGCGCCGCGCGCGTTGGCGAACACAGCGCCGTGGTGTGGAAGTTGTTGTAGCGCAGGCCTTGCTGCGCCAGCGAGTCCAGCGTCGGCATCGTGACCGGCCCACCGAACGTCGTGGGCACGCCGAAACCCATATCGTCGATCAGGACGATGACGACGTTGGGCGCGCCATCGGGCGCCTTGACCTCGAAGCGTGGCGGCATCGCCACCTTGCGTGCATCGATCTCGCTGTAGAGGGGCCGCGCTGGCTCCTGGATCGGCAGGATCGTCCGATCGAGCGGCGCAGGCCCGGCCGCGAACGCCTGCGAGGCAAGCAATGCCGCCGCGCAGCCGTGGACTGCCTTGCCAATAAGCGACTTGGTCATTTCCAGTCTCCCACCCGTTTGATGCCCACACGTTACCCGCGATTGCATGCGAACACTCCACATTTCGAGCGTATCAATTCAGTTTCGCGCGATGCAGCGACTTGGCCACGTTGCCGAACTCCCGGCAGCTCCATGCGCCACTCAGAAGTACCACTTGAGGACGACGCCGAGTGCATTGAGGTCCTTTTTCTCCGGGAGGCGATCGGCCTGTCGTGCCAGGTAAAGTTCATAGCGGAAATGGTCGGTCAGCGTGACTTCGGCGCCGAGCGTTGCGAGCGTCCTGGCCCAGTCGTCGAAGCGCGTGTCGTAAAACCATTCGACGTTGCCGTAAGGAACGACGGCGTGGTCTCGTACAGTGAACTCGCGGCTCAGGTCGAGCCGGAAGCGGTAGCGATTCGAATAATCGTCGCCGATCCAGCGGAAGTCGGCCCGGGTGCGTGTCTCGAGCCAGAACGCCGCGGGGAGCGGAGCTCTCCCGTACAGCGCGATCACACCGCGATTCTCGACAACCTGCACTCCCATCGCGTCTGTCGTCTCGAAGATGCGGTCGTAACCCATTCTGGCCCACAGGTACTTGTTTCGCTGCCAATCCTGCGTCAGCAGGTCCTGGCGTAGGCGAGCGATCGGCTTGAGGGAAACGTCCAGGTAGGCAGCAACATCCACCGACTTGACGTCGGATTCCTTGCCCAGGGCATACGCCGCGTCGAAGTAGGCTCTTGACCGCTCGTTGAGTTGCGTGAACGCGCTGATCTCGGGCCAGAACTCCGACGCGTCCTGGGCATGGACTGAACCCGCGCAGGCGAGGCAGGCATAAACCAGGGCGAAAAAGGATTCGATCCATCGACTCGCCCGGTTCCCGCCTGCTCGCACGCCGCACTGGCTACCCATCCCCGTCTCGGGGTTCAGTCAGCGGCGGACGGAACGCCTTGCGACACCGCCCACGTTGCCCGCCACGCCGGGCTGGTTCAGGCCTGGGTCGACGACACCGATGCCCGGGACGCCGACGCCTGGCGCGCCGACATTGCCGGCGACACCGGGTTGGTTGATGCCCGGATCCCGCACGCCCACGCCCGGCGCACCGACTCCAACGCCGGGTGCCACACCGACGCCCGGCTTGCCGACCCCGACGCCGGGATCGACTGCCATGGCCGTGCTGGCGTAACCCGCGAGCATGAGGGTGGCGAGCGCGACCACGCGCGTCTGCTGCCAGATTCCATTCGTCATATCGAGTTCTCCTGCATAACGCATCGAGCGGCCGTTGCGATTACGACTACTGCACCACGTAGACGAGGTTGTTGCCCTGGAACGCTGCGCGGTAATAGACACCGCCGCAATTCTGGTACTCGACACCGTTCTTCGTCTCCGGCTTGCAGCCGGCTGGCAGCGTGGCAACGACAGCGCCGACCGCAGGCGCACCGGGCGGACGCGGTGCAGTGGCGGCTTGCTGCTGGGCCGTTGCCGCCTGCTGCTGCGCGGTCGCTGACTGCTGTTGGGCAGTCGCTGACTGCTGTTGCGCGGTAGCGGCCTGCTGCTGTGCGGCCGCTGAGTTCGCGGCCGATGCCTGCGTGGCTGTCGATTCAGCGACCACGACACGTCGGGTCGTGCGCCGCGCAACGCCTGCCGCCGACACCGGCGTCAGGGGCGCGCCCACGACAGCGCGGGCTTCTTGCACCAAGGTCAGAGTCCCCGTCGCATCGGGAGAGACGCCGGCCAGGTACAACAGAGGCAGCACAATCGTGACGACGAGTGCCTTCGATTTGCCTGTGCGGGTCATGCGAGTCG
>JBAVIQ010000455.1:0-5255 GCA_049687035.1 Steroidobacteraceae bacterium | reverse complement strand
TACGAGATGAACTACTCGCACCCGTCCGAGATCATGGACGAGATCGCACGCCTGACGCCCACGTTTACCGGCGTCTCGTACGAGAAGCTCGACCGTCTCGGCAGCATCCAGTGGCCCTGCAACGAGGCGGCGCCCGAAGGCACGCCGACGATGCACATCGGCCGGTTCGTCCGCGGCAAGGGCCGCTTCTACGTCACCGAGTACGTGCCGACCAGCGAGCGCGTCAACGCGCGCTTCCCGTTGATCCTGACGACGGGCCGCGTGCTCACGCAGTACAACGTGGGCGCACAGACGCGTCGCACGGCCAACAGCCAGTGGTACGAGGAAGACGTGCTGGAGATCCACCCGCAGGATGCGGAGGATCGTGGCATCGGCACCGGCGACTGGGTCGGTGTCACCAGCCGCGCGGGCGAGACCGTGCTGCGAGCCGTGGTTACCGAGCGCGTGCAGCCCGGCGTGGTCTACACCACGTTCCACTTCCCGGATTCGGGCGCGAACGTCATCACCACCGAGAACTCGGACTGGGCGACCAACTGTCCCGAGTACAAGGTGACGGCCGTGCAGGCGGTGAAGGTGCAGCGGCCGTCCGACTGGCAGCGCCGCTTCCGCGAGCAGAACGAGCAGCAGTTGGGCCTGTTGCACGGCGCGACGGCTGCGGCGCGCGCGCGGCAATGATGCCGGAGCGCGTGCGATGAACGTCGAAAGCCTGGTGACGATGGCCAACCAGATCGCCGATTTCTTCGTCGCGGAGGCCGGTATTGAAGCGGCCCCGCAGGAGATCGCTGCGCACATCACGAAGTTCTGGGACCCGCGCATGCGCACGCAGATCATCGCGCACGCGGCGACAGGCGGTGCCGGGCTCAGCCCGGCTGCGCTGGCTGCGGCCAGGCAGCTGCAGCCTCCGGTCGTGAAAGCCGCCTCAGCGGCTGTCTGAACCCGAAAGGTTGATGGCTGCCTGCAGTGTGTTGGCGAGCAGCATTGCGATCGTCATCGGACCTACCCCGCCCGGTACGGGCGTGATCGCCGAGGCCACCTGTGCCGCCGGCAGGTAATCGACGTCACCCACCAGCTTGTCGCCGACGCGGTTGATGCCGACGTCGATGACGACGGCGCCAGGTTTGATCCAGTCGCCCTTCACGAACTGCGGGATGCCGAGCGCGGCGACGAGGATGTCGGCTTCGCGGCAGAAGGCTCCGATGTCCCTGGTGCGGCTGTGGCACAGCGTCACCGTCGCATCTGCACCTTTTTGTACCAGCAACGCCGCCATCGGCTTGCCGACGATGTCGCTGCGACCGATCACGACGGCGTGCCTGCCGGCGGTTTCGATGCCCGAGACCTTGAGCATCCGCATCACGCCGGCGGGCGTGCACGGCAGGAAGCGCGGCCGTCCCTGCTGCAGCAAACCGACGTTTTCGGGATGAAAGCCATCGACGTCCTTCGCGGGCAGGATCGCATCGAGGATCAGCGTCGTGTCGATGCCTTTCGGCAGCGGTAACTGCACCAGGATGCCGTGCACGTCCGGATTCGCGTTCAGCGTCTGCACCAGCGCCAGCAACTCGGCCTGGCCAGTGCTCGCCGGCAAGCGGTGCAGGGTGCTCTTGAAGCCGGCCTTGTCGCAGGCGATCTGCTTGTTGCGCACGTAGACGGCACTCGCAGGGTCTTCGCCGACCAGGATGGCTGCGAGGTGCGGAATGACGCCTGTGCGCGTCTTCAGCGCCAGGGCACCCGCGGCGGCTTCCGCCCGGGTCTGCTCAGCGATCTGCTTGCCGTCGATCACCATCGCCGTCATGAACTCGCTCCGCTCGAATTGCGTGGATCCCCGGGAGGATACAGCGGGCTGCCGTCACGCAGCCGGAAAAAGGGTGTCGTTGCCGGAGGCAGCGGCGTGTTGCCGAGGATCAGGTCGGCGCCCTTCTCCGCCACCATCATCGTCGGTGCATAGGTGTTGCCGTTGGGCACGTAGGGGAACGCACTCGCATCGACGACGCGCAGGCCCTCGAGGCCGTGAACCCGCATCGAGCCCGGATCGAGCACTGCATCCGCCCCCGTTCCCATCTTTGCCGTACAGGTTGGATGCAGCGCCGTTTCGGCATCCCGCCGCACCCAGTCGAGGATTTCGGCGTCCGACTCGACGCCCGGTCCCGGTGAGATCTCACCACCGTCGAATTCCGCCATGGCCGGCTGGTTGAGAATGCGCCGCGCGACGCGGATCGCCTCGACCCATTCGCGGCGATCCTGGTCAGTCGACAGGTAATTGAACACGAGTGCCGGAGGCTGGCGCGGATCGCTCGAGCGGATCTGCACCGAGCCGCGAGCGTCTGAATACATCGGTCCGACATGCACTTGGTAGCCAAGGCCCTCCGACGGCGAGGTGCCGTCGTAACGGATCGCCATCGGCAGGAAATGGAACATCAGGTTCGGGTAGTCCACTTCGTCGTTGCTGCGGCAGAAGCCGCCGCCTTCGAAGTGATTGGTGGCGCCGATGCCGGTCCGTTTGAACAGCCATTCGGCGCCAACGCCCAGCTTGCGGAACCAGGAAATGTGCGGATTGATCGCGACCTGTTGCCGGCACGCGAACTGTACGTAGACTTCGAGGTGGTCCTGCAGGTTTGCGCCCACGCCGGGCAGATCCGTGACCGTCTGAATGTGCAGCGACTGCAGCAGGCGCGCCGGGCCGACGCCGGACAGTTGCAGCAGTTGCGGCGTGTTGATCGCACCACCGCACAGGATCACTTCTCCTGCGCGTACGCGACTCGTCCCACGCCCGAAACGGGCGTACTCCACACCAACGGCACGCTTGCCTTCGAACAACACCCGTGTCGCAAACGCCAGCGTGTGCACGGTCAGGTTCGGACGGTGCATCACGGGATGCAGGTATGCGCGGGCTGCGCTCAGGCGGCGCCCCCGGTGCACGTTACGGTCGAACCGGGCGAATCCTTCCTGCCGGTAACCGTTCACGTCGTCGGTGCGCGGATAGCCAGCCTGCACGGCCGAGCGGAAGAACGCATCGAACAACGGATTCGTCGCTGGACCACGCTCGAGCACGAGTGGACCGTCGCCGCCGCGCCAGTCGTCCGCGCCCGCGGTGCAGGTCTCCATGCGCTTGAAATACGGCAGGCAGTGCGCGTAGCTCCACGACTGCATGCCCGCATCGGCAGCCCAGCGCTCGAAGTCGAGCGGATTGCCGCGCTGGAAGATCATGCCATTGATGCTGCTCGAGCCGCCGAGCACCTTGCCGCGCGCGTGATAGACGCGACGACCGTTCATGTGCGGTTCGGGTTCGCTCGAGTACTGCCAGTCGTAGAGCGGACTGCCGATCGGCATCGACAGCGCCGCCGGCATGTGAATCAGCGGGTCCCATATGAAATCCGTGCGACCTGCCTCGAGCACCAGCACCGACGTGCCCGGATCGGCGCTCAGGCGGTTGGCCAGGGCGGATCCGGCGGAGCCGCCGCCGACGATGACGAAATCGTAGTGACGCCTGCTCATGGGGCGGTCATGGGCGCTGCATGACGTCGCTCAGACAAGCCGCGCGCCCTGCCGGCGCAGCTCCGCCTGGACCCTGCCCATGTCGATGCGGTCGAACGGCTGGTCGTGTTGCACTGAGATAGCAGCTGCGGTGCCCGCGCCCTGCCCGCTCACGGCGCAGCACATCATGTTGCGCACGGCAGCGTGTGAAACCTTGTCGCCGCCGATGCTGCGGCCCGCGACCAGCAGGCCCTGCACGCCCTGCGGCACGAGTGAACGGTAAGGAACGTGGAAATACCGGCCCGTGGTCGGCAGGATCAGCAGGCCATAGCCATCGATGAATTCCGGGAAGATGCCGATCGAATCGTCGAAGCGACCCTGCTCGCGCACGTCAGCGGCGGTCATGTTGTAGAGCGCGTCGATCTTGCGCGTGTCGCGGATGCCGAGCGTCATGCCGAAATTGCGCAGCTTGGCGCCTTCGCAGCCGGGCATGAACTGCTTCAGCGCTTCGACCGCGTGCACGGCCTGGCGCCGGCCTTCCATCTCGCCGCGCGTCAGGTCGGCCGGGTCGGTGCCATCCGCCGAGAGATGGATCAGGTTCAGGTACGTGAGGTCGCCCTGGTCACTGACCGCACCCCAAGTGCCAGCAATGGTTGCGAGCGAGGCCGGGATTACGCCCGCCTTGACCGCCTGCTTGAATGGCTTGCGCAGGAAAGGCGAGAACATCTCGTCTTCCTTGCCGGTGGTCTCGATCTGCCACTCGCCGCCGCCCTTCCAGTCGTTGTAGGTCTGCGGGTCGGCCTTCACGGCATCGATGAAGCGCTGCTTGTTGACGCCGGTCATCGAGAACATGACCGACACCGACATCATTTCTTCGCGCGGCGTCTTGCGTACTCTTGCGCCTGCACGGGTCGCGACATCGGCATCGCCGGTGCCGTCGATCACGCGCTTTGCCAGGATGGCCTCGCGACCGGCCTTGCTCTCGGTGATGATGCCGCGGATCTCGCCGGCTTCGACGATCGGCGCGACGAAACTCCGGTGCAGCATCGGTTCGATGCCGGCTTCCTGCACCAGCACGTCCGCGACGTACTTGAACATCTCCGCATCGAGCGCGTGGCTCAGCGACTGCGGCTCAGGGCTAGCGGCGCCCATGGCCTTGGCGCGCTCTTCGAACTCGATGCCGATGCCCTCGCTGTCGATCGTCGCTTCGTGGCGATACCAGGCGAACCCCTCGACGCCCACCTGAGTGATGTTGCCGCCGAAGCAGCCGTGACGCTCGACGAGAGTCGTCTTGACGCCTGCGCGCGCCGCAGCCATGGCGGCGGCCAGGCCGCCGGGCCCGCTGCCAACGACCAGCACGTCGGTCTCGTGGACGACGTCGATCTCGCGTGCGGGTTCGGTGATCTTGCGCATGCTCGTCTCGGTAAAGTCTGCGGCGTTGACCCGGAGCCGTCAGCCCACGGCCGCGCCGGGACGCAGGCGCTGCTGCTCGGCCTTCCAGTCGATCGGCTTCACTTCGGGCACGACCACGAGCCAGGCCACCAGGCCGCACAGGGCAACCGCGCCCGAGACGATCGACGCCGAAGTGTAGTTGCCGGTGCTTTCCACGAGATACCCCGTGACGACAGGCGCTGTCATTCCTGCGACATTGCCCACGGCATTCTGGATGCCCATCCAGCGCCCCGTGGCGCGGGGTCCGGCAAAGGTCTGGGTGACCGAAGGATTCGAGGGGCTGTTGAAGCCGTCCATCACGCCGGTCAGCAGCAGGATCAGGGACGCGGCGACGA
>JBAVIQ010000454.1:0-2126 GCA_049687035.1 Steroidobacteraceae bacterium | reverse complement strand
GTTCCTCGCCCATGCGCGGGTCGGGCACGCCGATCACGGCCACCTCGGTGACGCTCGGATGCTCGATCAGCGCCGATTCGATTTCGGCCGGGAACATGTTCTCGCCACCGCGGATCACCATGTCCTTGAGCCGGCCGGTCACCCGGCAATAGCCTCGCTCATCCATCGTGCCAAGGTCGCCTGTGTGCAGCCAGCCATCCCGATCCACGGTGGTGGCCGTCGCTTCCGGCTTGTCGAAGTATTCCTGCATGACCATGTAGCCACGGGTGCAGATCTCCCCGATGGCGCCGAGCGGCACGGGTTCACCGGTGATCGGATCCGCAATCTTGACCTCGCATTGCGGCATCGGCTGGCCGACGGTATGCGCTTTGTCGTCCATCGCGTCGTCGAGTCGCGTCATCGTGATCAGCGGGCAGGCTTCGGTCTGGCCGTACACGATCGAGAAAGTCACGCCGAGCTTCGCCTCGATGGCACGGACGATTTCGGGTGGCACGCTGGAGCCGCCGGCGACGGCGACTCGCAGGCTGGACAAGTCGCGCCGCAAGAAGTCCGGGTGCTCCATCATCGCGATCATCATCGTGGGCACGCCGAGCATGGCTGTGCCGCGCTCGCGCTCGATCAGTTCGAGCAGCCGGGCCGGATCGAACGCCGGCAGAAAGGCATGCGTGGCGCGCGCCTGGATCGTGCCGAGCGTCGCCATCACGCAACCCGCAGTGTGAAAGAACGGCATCGCGTGGCCATAGACCTCGCCTTGCTGCAGCCGGATCAACTGCGCGTAGTAGCGCGAGTTGTTGGTCAGGCCGCGGTGGTTGAGGAGCGCCCCCTTCGGGCTCCCGGTCGTGCCGGAGGTGTACTGGACCTGCGCGGGGTGATCCGGCGTGACCTCGGGCAACTCGATGCCCGCGGTGGCGGAGCTTAGGAAAGTCTCCCAGTCCTCGATCACGAAGGCGTGACGCAGTTGCGACAGGCCGGGGCGCGTCTCCTCGACCCAGCGCTCCAGCGGGTTGCCACGGAACTGCCGCGTGTGAAACACGCCGACCGAGCGCGACTGCCGCAGTACGTACTCCAGCTCTCTGGCCCGGTAAGCCGGATTGACCGTGACAAGCACGAGTCCCGCGAGCCCCGCTCCCAGTTCCAGCAGCAGCCATTCGGCCGAATTCGGCGCATACACGGCGATGTGCTCGCCGGGCTCGAAATGGGTCAGCAGCGCTCGGGCCGCGCGCTCCGCATCCCGCAGCAACTCGGCATAGGTCCACGTGCGGCGTTCTCCCGGGAGCGCACCCCACGCCGCTACGGCAGCGGTTGATCCGGCGTTCGCGGTCGCTTCCCGCAAAACAGATCCGACCGTCGATTCCCGCACGGGATCGTCCGTCGATCCCAGGCAAAGCGAAACCCCGGCTGCCGCCTCCATCCCGTCTCCCCCTGCTGATCGCTTGTTGCCGGCCGTCGCTGGCCAGGCTGCTGCTCAACTCGCCATCAACGTCGGTCCGCCCTTGGCTTCCGCGCGCTGGTACGCCGGTCGCGCACGCATGCGCTTGTGGTACGCGTCGATGTGCGGGTACTTGCCGCCCGCGGCCGAGCGCGACAGCAGCGCTTCGATTCCGAAGCTCATCTGGAAGTCTGCCATGCTGAGGTCGTTGCCCGCGAACCACGTGTTCTGCGCGAGGTGACCCTCGATGAAGTCGAGCGAGTTCTGCAGGTTGGGATCGATCAGCGTCGACTGCACCTTGTCGCACAGGCTGCGCGCGATGGGCTTGGCGAAAAACGGCATCGGTCGCGTGGGGATGGTGCTGAACACGAGCTTCATCACCAGCCAGTTCATGAGCGAGCCTTCGGCGTAATGCATCCAGTACTTGGCCTGCCAGTACGCGGGGGTCCCAGCAGCAGGTGCCAGGTGCGCAAGTTCGCCCGTGCCGAGGTGCCCGAACTTCTCGACGATGTACTCGATGATAACCGCCGATTCCGCAACCACGATGCCGTCGTCGGTCACCACCGGTGACTTGCCGAGCGGATGAATCGCCTTGAGCTCCGGCGGCGCCAGGCGCGTGACTCTATCGCGCTTGTATACCTTGAGCTCGTACGGATCGCCGAGCTCCTCGAGCAGCCAGAGGATGCGCTGTGAGCGC
>JBAVIQ010000453.1:0-8111 GCA_049687035.1 Steroidobacteraceae bacterium | reverse complement strand
ATGCAGGACGGTCCGCTCGACATGCGCATGGACAACGAGTCCGGATTGAGCGCCGCGCAATGGTTGGCGCGAGCGAGCGAGCGGGAGATTGCGGACGTGCTCTTCAAGCTCGGTGAAGAAAAATTCTCGCGTCGCATCGCACGCGCCATCGTGGCCGCGCGCGCTGCGACGCCGATAGTCACCACGCGGCAACTCGCCGACGTCGTGGCTGGCGCCGTGCCGACGCGCGAACCGGGCAAGCATCCGGCGACACGCACCTTTCAGGCGATCCGCATCCACGTGAATCACGAGCTCGAGGAAGCCGAGGCCGCGTTGCCCCAGGCCGTCAACCTGCTCGCGCCGGGCGGCCGGCTGTGCGTGATCAGCTTCCATTCGCTCGAGGACAGACTGGTCAAGCGCTTCATGCGCCGCGAGGCCCAGGGCGATCCGATCTACGCGGAGCTGCCGAACGTGCCGCCGCATGCCCGGCCCCGCCTGCGGCTCATCGGCGGCGCCGTCATGCCCGGCGATGCGGAAATCGCCCGCAACCCGCGCGCGCGAAGCGCCGTGCTGCGCGTGGCCGAGAGGGTCGCGGCATGAGCCAGGTGCATTGGCGGCTGGTGATCGCAGCGTTGTGGGTGGCGGTGCTCGCGTCCGCGCTCGGCGTCGTCTACGGCAAGCAGGAAGCGCGCAACCGTTTCAGCGAGTTGCAGAAGCTTACGACGAAGCGCGACGACCTCGACATCGAGTGGGGCCAGCTGCAGATCGAGCAGAGCACATGGGCCACGCATGGCCGCGTCGAACGGGTTGCGCACGATGATCTCGGCATGGTGACGCCGCAGGCATCCGAACTTCGCATCGTGCAACCATGAGGCGCGGCTCGTCGCTCCGCGATCACCACGCACGCGACGCGGCCCCGACCGAGGTCGGTGGTTGGCGCCTGTGGCTGGTCGGCGCGCTGCTGACGCTGTGCGGGGTTGCGCTGCTGGCGCGCGCGATCTACCTGCAGGTCATCGACCAGGACTTCCTGGCGAAGCAGGGCGACGCCCGCATCCTGCGTGACGTGAAGCTCTCGGCGAACCGCGGCATGATCATCGACCGCAATGGCGAGCCGCTCGCGGTCAGCACGCCGGTCGATACGGTCTGGGCCGATCCGCGCAAGCTCGCACAGCACCCGCAGGATTTCGCCAGGCTCGCCAAGGCGCTTGACCGCGACAAGAACTGGCTCGCCCGGCGCGTCACCAGCAACCTTGACCGTGAATTCGTCTACCTGGTGCGCCACATGCGCCCGGCCGACGCGCAAGAGGTGAAGGCACTCGGCATCCCCGGCGTCGACACGCTGCGCGAATACCGCCGCTACTACCCGGCAGGCGAAGTGACGGGGCACCTGCTCGGCTTCACCAACGTCGACGACGTGGGCCAGGAAGGTCTCGAGCTCGCGTTCGACCAGTGGCTTGGCGGCGAGCCGGGCATCAAGCGCGTGATGCGCGACCGCGAAGGCCGCACGATCGAGGACATCGAGCGCATCAAGGCGCCGCGCCCGGGCCAGGACCTGCGCACCAGCATCGACTTGCGCGTGCAGTACCTGGCCTACCGTGCGCTCAAGCAGGCCGTGCAGGAGAACGCGGCGCACGGCGGCTCGGTCGTCGTGCTGGACATCCAGACCGGCGAAGTGCTGGCCATGGTGAACCAGCCGGCGTTCAACCCGAACGACCGCGAGCAATACCTGCCGTCGCGCTATCGCAATCGCGCGACCAACGATTTCTTCGAGCCCGGCTCGAGCATCAAGCCATTCGTGGTCGGCGCCGCCATGAAGACCGGGCGCTTCCACTCGGATACTCTGATCGAGACCGGGCCGGGCACGCTGCGCGTCGGCATCAAGACGGTCAAGGACAAGCACAACCTCGGCACGATCGACGTGCGCACGGTGCTCGAGAAGTCGAGCAACGTCGGCGTGGTGAAGATCGCGCTGACGCTGAAGCCGCAGGAAATGTGGTCGGCGTTGCACGAGCTCGGGTTCGGGTCGGTGACCGGCTCGGGCTTCCCTGGCGAATCCGCCGGCATCCTCACGGGTTACGAACACTGGCGATCGATCGGCCAGGCCACGATGGCTTATGGCTACGGCCTGTCGGTCACGCCGCTGCAGCTCGCGCAGGCCTATGCCGTACTCGGTGCGGGTGGCATACGCCGCCCGGTGAGTCTGCGCCGAGTGGATGTGCCGCCGGAAGGCGAACGCATCATGGACGAAGCGGTTGTCCGCGAACTCGTGCAGATGATGGAGAGCGTCGTGAGCGAGGCCGGCACGGCCCGTCGCGCCGCGGTGATGGGTTATCGGGTGTCCGGCAAGACCGGCACCTCGTGGAAGGCAGCGGACGGCGGTTACAACTCGACCAAGTACATGGCCGTGTTCGGTGGCGTCGTGCCGGCGAGCAACCCGCGCCTCGCTGCGCTCGTGGTCGTCGACGAGCCGAGCGCCGGCAAGTTCTACGGCGGCGACGTCGCAGCGCCCGTGTTCTCCGAGGTCATGTCCGGCGCGCTCCGCCTGCTCGCCATTCCGCCCGACGACCTGCAGCGCGTGCCTGCCACGACGCTCGTGCAGGCACAGGATCCGTGGTGAGCACGCGATGAACGCACTCGGCAAGACCCACCAGAGCTCCGGTTACAACATGACACTCGGCCGCCTGCTCGAGGGGCTCGACGTCGCGGCACCGCACGGCCTGCAGGTGACGGATCTCGTGCAGGACAGTCGCGCAGCGACACCGGGCTGCGTGTTCCTGGCATGCCCGGGCCGCACGACGCACGGCCTCATGCATGCAGCGACTGCCGTCGAGCGCGGTGCGGTCGCAGTGCTGTGGGAGCCGGGCGCCGACCTCGAGCCGCCGGTGCTGCCCGAGCGCGTGGCAGCAATCGCCATCCCGCACTTGAGCCGTCACGTCGGCGAGCTCGCGGATCGCTTCTTCCGTCGACCATCGGCCGACCTGCGCGTCGCCGGCATCACCGGCACCAACGGCAAAACCACCACCGCCTTCCTGCTGGCGCAGGCGTCGGACTTCCTGGGTCGTCGTGGCTGGTACGTCGGTACGCTGGGCCACGGTCATCCCGGCAACGTGCACGAAGCGGGGCTCACCACGCCCGATGCGGTCACGGTGCAGCGTCGTCTCGCCGAAGCCCGCGACGAAGGCGCGTCGACGCTCGGCCTCGAAGTATCGTCGCACGCGCTCGACCAGGATCGCGTCGCCGGCGTGCATTTCGACACCGCTGTCTTCACCAATCTCACGCGCGACCATCTCGATTACCACGGCACGCTAGAGGCTTACGGTGCGGCCAAGACGCGGCTGTTCCACACGCCGGGCCTGCGTTGCGCGGTGATCAACGTGCGCGATCCGTTCGGTCGTGAACTCGTCGAGCAACTCGATCCGACGATCGAGAAGATCGTCTACACCACGGCGAACGACGTCTGGGCCGAGCGCGGCACGGGCTGGATCCGCGTCTCGGAGCTGCGCGCGACGTCGGCCGGTCTCACGATCAGCGTCGAAACCAGCTGGGGTACGGGCCTGCTGCGCTCGCGCCTCGTGGGCGAGTTCAATGCGGAGAACCTGCTCGCCGTCCTCGGCGTGCTGCTCGGCTGGAACGTGCCGTTGCAAAAGGCGCTAGCAGCGCTGGCGCTGTGCGTCGCACCTCCTGGACGCATGGAGGCTTTCGGCGGCGGCACGCAGCCGCTGATCCTGGTCGATTACGCGCATTCACCCGACGCGCTCGCAAAAGTGCTGGATGCGGCCCGCGGCCACACGCATGGGCGGTTGATCTGCGTGTTCGGCTGTGGCGGCGACCGCGATCCTGGCAAGCGCCCGCTGATGGGGGGCATCGCCGAGGCCGGCGCTGACGTTGCGATCGTCACCGACGACAATCCGCGCACCGAGGAATCGGCGGCGATCATCGCGCAGATTCTCGCCGGCATGCGCGACACCGAAGCCGCGCACGTGGTTCCCGACCGTGCCGAGGCCATCCGCCAGGCCATCGCCGAGGCTGAGGCCGGCGACGTCGTGGTCGTCGCGGGCAAGGGCCACGAGGACTACCAGATCGTCGGCACCGAGACGCGCGCGTTCAGCGACCGCGAGACGGTGCAGGCCTGCCTGTCGGAGGCTGCGGCATGATCGGCCGTGACCTCGCAACCTTCGCCAAGGTGTGCGGCGGCGTCCTGCACGGCGCCAACGCGCCGTTTGCGCGCGTCATCAGCGATTCGCGCGCGCTCGAGCAGGGCGCGCTGTTCGTCGCGCTTGCGGGCGAGCGCTTCGACGGTCACGACTTCGTGGCCGATGCGGCGAAGCTCGGCGCCACTGGCGCGATCGTCAGCCGGCTGGTTGATTGCCCGCTGCCGCAGGTCGTCGTCTCCGACACGCTGGCCGGCCTGGCCGCCTTCGCGAATGCCTGGCGCCGCTCCTTCACCGGCGTCGTGGTCGGCATCACGGGCAGCAACGGCAAGACCACCGTCAAGGAGATGACGGGCGCGATCCTGGCCGAACTGGGTCCTTGTCTGGTGACGCAGGGCAACCTCAACAACCACATCGGCGTGCCGCTCACGCTGTGCCGGCTCGAAGCCGCGCATCGTTGCGCCGTCATCGAGATGGGCGCGAACCACCAGCGCGAAATCGCGCACCTGGCTGCGATCGCAGAGCCGACGGTCGGTCTGGTAATCAATGCGGGCCAGGCGCACCTGGAAGGATTCGGCGGCATCGAGGGCGTCGCCAGGGGCAAGGGCGAGATGTTCGAAGCGCTCGGCCCGGACTGCACGGCGGTGATCAACGCCGACGATCGCTTCGCCGCGTTCTGGCAGGGCCTCGCGCGCCGCGCGGGTCGCATGGTCACGTTCGGCCTGCGTGAGCGCGCCGACGTCTCGGCCCGGGATGTCCGCAGTCACCTCGGGTCCGCGGGATTCGTGACGACGTTCGAACTGGTCACGACCTCCGGCACGCGCTCCATCGAACTGGGCCTGGCGGGCGAACACAACGTCATGAACGCGCTTGCCGCGACGGCGGCCGCGATGGCGGCCGGTGCAGGGCTCGACGACGTGCAGCGTGGCCTGCGGTCGATGCGGCCGGTCTCGGGACGGCTCGAAGTCAAGCAGGCGCTGCGTGGCGTACGCCTGATCGATGATGCCTATAACGCCAATCCTGGCTCGCTGCGTGTAGGCCTGCGGGCGTTGGCCGACGTGCCGGGCGAGCGGTGGCTCGTCCTCGGTGAGATGGCCGAACTGGGCGCGGAAGGTGCGCACCTCCACGCGGAGATGGGCGCGCTCGCGCGCGAGTGCGGCGTCACCCGACTGCTCGCCGTCGGCACGGGTTCGCAGCCGGCCGTGGAATCCTTCGGTCCCGGCGCCTCCTGGCATGCGAGCACCGACGCCCTGCTGTCCGCGCTGCTGCCCGAACTGCACGACGGACTCACGATCTACGTCAAGGGTTCGCGCGTGAATCGACTCGAGCGCGTGACCGCGGCCCTGGTGCCGGGTGGCACGGCGCAGGCAGGGGGACACTAGGATGTTGCGCCACGTCGCCGCCTGGCTCTCCGAATACTACTCGGGCTTCCACGTCTTCCAGTACCTGACTCTGCGGGCGATCCTCGCAGCGCTGACGGCGCTGGCGATCTCCCTGCTGGTCGGCCCACGCATGATCCGCTGGCTTGCCGAGTACCAGGTGGGCCAGCGCGTGCGCTCCGACGGTCCACAGACGCACTTGAGCAAGGCAGGCACGCCGACGATGGGCGGTGCGCTGATTCTTGCGGCGATCGTCGCGGCGACGCTGCTGTGGGCCGACCTCGCGAACCGTTTCGTGTGGGTGGTGTTGCTGGTCACCATCGCCTTCGGCCTGGTCGGCTTCTGGGACGATTACCTCAAGCTCGTCGTCGGCAATTCGCGCGGGTTGATCGCGCGGTACAAGTACTTCTGGCAGTCGTTCGCCGGGTTCGGCGCCGCGCTCGTGCTGTACGTCACCGCGCAGTCGCCCGCCGACACGACGTTGTACGTGCCTTTCTTCAAGCACGTCGTCGTCCCGCTCGGCGTTCTCTTCATCCCGCTCACGTACTTCGTGATCGTCGGCTCGAGCAACGCGGTCAACCTGACCGACGGCCTCGACGGCCTCGCGATCATGCCGTCGGTGCTCGTCGCGGGTGCACTCGGTGTGTTCGCCTACGCGTCGGGCAATGTCGTGTTCTCGAACTACCTCGGCATCCCGTACATCGCCGGCGCGGGCGAGGTACTCGTGATCTGCTCCGCGATCTTCGGCGCAGGCCTTGGGTTCCTGTGGTTCAACACCTATCCGGCGCAGGTGTTCATGGGTGACATCGGCGCACTGGCGCTCGGCGCAGCGCTCGGCGTCATCGCCGTCGTCGTCCGGCAGGAAATCGTGCTGTTCATCATGGGCGGCGTCTTCGTCATGGAGACGGTGTCGGTGATCCTGCAGGTGGGGTCGTTCAAGCTCCGCGGCAAGCGCATTTTCAAGATGGCGCCAATCCATCACCACTTCGAACTCAAGGGCTGGGCGGAACCGAAGGTCATCGTCCGCTTCTGGATCATCACCGTGATCCTCGTGCTGCTCGGCCTCGCGACGCTCAAGCTCCGATGACCGGGACGCTCCACACACTGGCCCCGCTTGCCGCCGGCACCCGCGCCCTGGTGCTGGGGCTCGGTCGCACCGGGCTTTCGGCTGCGCGCTACCTCGACCGCAAGGGTCTAACGCTGCGGGTCGCGGACACGCGCGCGAATCCGCCGGGTTTCGATGCGCTGCGCGCGAATGTCCCGGCGGCCGAACTGCGGACGGGTGCCTTCAACTCGTCGCTGCTGGACGATGTCGCGCAAGTGGTGATTTCGCCGGGCCTGTCGTTGCAGGAGTCGGTCGTGCGCGAGGCGCTCGAGCGCGGGCTGCCGGTCGTGGGCGACATCGAACTCTTTGCGCGCGAAGCACAGGCGCCCATTGCCGCGATCACGGGGACGAACGGCAAGAGCACGGTAACGACTCTCGTGGCGGAGCTCGCAAACGCCGGCGGCTGGCGCGCGGTGGCGGGCGGGAATCTCGGCGAACCGGCGCTCGACCTGCTCGAGCGTCCCACGCCCGATCTCTACGTGCTCGAACTGTCGAGCTTCCAGCTCGAAACGACGCACTCGCTGCGTACCGTGACGTCGGCTGTGCTCAACGTTACACCTGATCACATGGATCGGTACGCGAGCCTCGAAGCGTACGCTGCGGCGAAGGCCCGCATCTTCGACGGCTGCGACGTGGCCGTGATCAACGCCGATGACCCGGCGGTACGTGGCATGCCGCGCCCGGGCCAGTCCGTGGTGTCGTTCAGTCTCGAAGCCCGCGATGCCGATTACACGCTCGAGCGCTCGCCTGCGCCGATGATCGTGCGACGGGGTGAACCGTTGCTGCCGCTCGCAGCGATGCGGCTGCAAGGCCTGCACAACGCGGCGAACGCGATGGCCGCGCTCGCGCTGGCCGAAGCCCTCGACCTGCCGCTCGCCCAGGCACTCGACGCGCTGTGCGCGTTCGGTGGCCTGCCGCACCGTTCGCAGTGGGTCGCCGATGTCCGCGGCGTGCGTTACGTCAACGATTCGAAGGGCACGAATGTCGGTGCGACGCTCGCCGCCGTGCAGGGCCTGGCCGGACCGCTCGTCGTCATCGCCGGGGGCGATGGCAAGCACCAGGATTTCTCCGGGCTGCGCGCTGCATTCCGCGGCAAGGTCCATCACGTCGTGCTGATCGGCCGCGATGCGCCAGCACTCGCAGCCACGCTGGCCGACGTCTGCCCCACGGAGCGCGCCGCCGACATGCCGGCGGCCGTGCGTGCGGCGCAAGCCGTCGCCCAACCAGGCGACACCGTGC
Organism: Steroidobacteraceae bacterium; assembly: GCA_049687035.1. Taxonomy (GTDB): domain Bacteria; phylum Pseudomonadota; class Gammaproteobacteria; order Steroidobacterales; family Steroidobacteraceae; genus RPQJ01. Next base: position 258 of record JBAVIQ010000453.1, on the reverse strand, counting down.
TGCTCTCGCCGGCTTGCGCGAGCCTCGACATGTTCCGCGACTACATCCACCGCGGCGACGAGTTCGCTGCCGCCGTCAGGAGTCTTGCTGCATGAGCGCGCCGGCAACCACCGTCAACAGCTACGCGCGTTCGAGTGGCCAGCCGCGTCGCCTGGTGCTGGATCCATGGATCATCGGCACCGTGTCCGCGCTGCTGCTGATCGGCCTGATCATGGTCGCGTCGGCGTCGATTGGCGTCTCCGAGAAGGAGACCGGCGC
>JBAVIQ010000452.1:0-6079 GCA_049687035.1 Steroidobacteraceae bacterium | reverse complement strand
GGCAATTATCAGTTCAAGATCACGACGACGCAGCCGGAAGCCCAGCGCTGGTTCAACCAGGCCCTGATGCTGACGTTCGGCTTCAATCACGATGCCGCCGAGCGCTCGTACCTGAAAGCCGCGCAGCTCGACCCGGAGTGCGCGATGTGCTGGTGGGGCGCGGCGCTGGTCCTCGGGCCGCACGTGAATGCGACGATGGATCCTGCCGACAATCCGAAAGCATGGCAGAGCCTGCAGCGAGCCGTCGCGCTTGCGCCGCGGGCCTCGGCGAGGGAGCGTGCGTTCATCCACGCGCTCGAAGCACGGTACGCCGCCAATCCCCCGGAGGATCGTCGTGCGCTCGACGCGGCCTACGCCAAGGCGACGGGCGTGCTCGTGACGCAGCGTCCTGATGACCTGGACGCCAAGGTCTTCCACGCCGAGGCACTGATGGACCTGCAGCCGTGGGACTACTACGACGGGAAACTGCAGCCAAAGGGCAACACCGCGGAAGTCGTGTCGCTGCTGGAAATGGTCATGACGAAGAATCCGAACCACGCGGGAGCACTGCACCTGTACGTGCATGCCGTGGAGGCCTCGGCCGATCCGCAGCGCGGTGTCGTCGCAGCCGATCGACTGCGGACGCTGATCCCGGGCTCGGGGCACCTCGTGCACATGCCCGCACACATCTACGCAAGGGTAGGGCGCTGGCACGATGCCGTCCTCGCCAACCAGACCGCCATTGCGGCCGACAACGACTACCTGGCCACCTGCGGCCCCAACGTCAAGGGCGTGTATCCGCTTGGCTACGTGCCGCACAACCCGCACTTCCTGTGGTTTGCAGCCAGCATGGAGGGTGCGAGCAAGATCGCGCAGGACGCTGCGCGCAAGACGGCGCAACGCGTCAACCTGCCGGACCTCATGCGACAACCGGGTTACGCGGGGTTGCAGCACTACTGGATGACGCCCTGGTTCGACAACGTCCGCTTCGGACGCTGGGACGAAATCCGTGCGGCACCGAATCCCGCGCCTGATCTGCCTTACGTCACGGCGATCTGGAGCTACGCGCAGGCGATGGCCGCGATCCGGCAGAACCGGATGGAGGATGCGAATCGCCAGTACGCCGCGCTGGCGAAGCTGGCAGCCGATCCGTTCATGAACACCCTGCTGGTGTGGGATCGCTATCCGCTGGCACATGCCGCACACATCGCTGAGCGCACGGTGAATGCCGAACTGGCGCTGGCTCGGGGCGACGATGCTGGCGCCATCGCAGCGCTGACCGAAGCAGTCGCCATCGAAGACCTCATCCCCTACGACGAACCGCCGGGCTGGCATTCGCCGGTCCGGCAGTCGCTGGGCGCCGTGATGCTGGCAGCAGGCCGGCCAGCCGATGCCGAACGAGTTTATCGCGAGGAGCTGCAGCGCAATCCACAGAACGGCTGGTCACTGAAGGGACTCGCGCTGGCGTTGCGGCAACAGCAGCGAACCGACGAGGCCGTGGCCGTTGAGAAGCAATTGCGGGACGCCTGGCAACACGCCGACGTGCAGCTGGTTGCTTCACGCTTCTGAGAAGGCCGTGGTCGGGAAGGAGGGCTGAAAACCACAGGGTTCGTTGCGCGTAACTGCGGCCTGCTAGGATTACTGGACTTTCCCATTCTCCCGCTCCGTAAGGACGCGTCACGTGACAATCCGTCGATCCCACATCGCTGCCTGCGCAGCCGTCCTGCTTGCTGCTGTCGTACCGGCGCGCGCCAGCGATGCGCTGCGTCCCGACCAGGTGGCGTACCGCGAGTTGTTCCGCGAGCTGGTGGAAACCAATACCACACTGTCCTCCGGCAACTGCACGGTGGCCGCGGACAAGATGGCGGCCCGGCTGCGCAAGGCCGGCCTGCCCGAAGCCGACCTGCACCCGTTCGCAGTGCCCGAGCACCCGAAGGAGGGCGGCCTGGTTGCCGTGTTGAAAGGTCGCGACCCGACCGCCCGGCCCATCCTCCTGCTGGCGCACATCGACGTGGTCGAAGCCAGGCGTGAGGACTGGACGAGAGACCCGTTCAAGCTGGTCGAGGAGAACGGCTACTTCTACGCACGCGGCGTCGCCGACGACAAGGCGATGGCCTCGGTCTGGGTCGACACCTTCGTCCGGTTTCTGCAGGACGGTTTCAAGCCACGCCGTACCCTGAAGATCGCACTGACCTGCGGTGAGGAAACGAACGGCGCGTTCAACGGTGCGCAATACCTGTCGACGCAGCAGCGCGACCTGATCGACGCCGAGTTTGCGCTTAACGAAGGCGCCTGGGGTACGCTCGACGAGCAGGGCAGGAAGGTGATGATGTCGGTGCAGGCGGGCGAGAAAGCCAGCCAGAACTACCAGCTCGAGGTGCGTAATCCCGGCGGTCACAGCTCACGCCCGGTGAAGGACAACGCGATCTATCACCTGGCGGCCGGCATGACTCGGCTCAGCACGTATGAATTCCCGATCCGCCTGAACGACGCGACGCGCGAATACTTCACGCGCATGGCGGACCTGAAGGGCGGTGACATGGGTGCGGCCATGCGTGCACTCGTGAAGGACCCGACGGACGCCAGCGCCGTCGCGACGGTCACCGCGGATCCGACCTACAACGCGATGCTGCGCACTACCTGCGTTGCGACGATGCTCGATGGCGGACACGCCACCAATGCGTTGCCGCAGCGCGCCCGCGCCAACGTCAATTGCCGGATCTATCCGGACCAGACGTTCGAGGACGTGCGGCAGGACCTGGAGCGCGCCGTGGCCGATCCCGAGGTGAAGGTGACGACCCTCGAGATCCGCGGACCGATGGCCAAGGCGCCACCGCTAACGCCGCAGATCATGCAGCCGATCGAGAAAGTCGCGGCGAAAATCTACCCGGGCGTGCCGGTGCTGCCGCTGTTCCAGGCGGGCGCGACGGACGGCCAGTTCCTCGGCGCAGCAGGCATCCCAACCTACGGCATCGGCGCGACGTTCTTCGATCCAGACCTCGGCGGCATCCATGGCCTGAACGAGCGGATTCGCACGAGTTCGTTGTACGAGGGTCGCGACTTCCTTTACGAACTCGTGAAGATCTACGCATCGAGCAAGTAACAGGAGCGGTCCATGGCCAGCAGCAAACGCAAGCAAGCCCCGACAACGCAGAGTTCCGGCGCTGACGAAGATCCGCCGCTGACCCCGGCGCAACGACGTGCGCTGGATCGACACGTCAAGGACATGGAGGACCGGACTCGCTACCTGCTGGTCAGTGCGACACTGCCCGGAGTCTCGCTGTACTACCTGGTCAATGAAGACTCGTGGGCATTCGACGATCCGACGACGGCAACGCTCTTCAAGCGTCGCGCATCGGCCAAGGCGATCCAGTCCTTGCTGCGCCCCGGCGTGTTCGTAGTGCCGTGCGAAGTCGATGACCGCGGGCGACTGGTGCCGAGTTCCATCGCCGATCGCAAGGTGGGCAAGGTTCGGCTCGCCGTGCAGCCGTCATGGAAGAAAAAAAAGGCGGTTCGCCGCTAGAACGCCTCGACCGGCTGGCTGACCAGGCGCAGGCGACGCTGGATCTCTTCTTCGCGCGCATCGTCGATGACGAGCATGACATCGTCCGGATCGACGACGGTTTGATCGGCCGCGAAAACGCCGGTGAGTTCGGTCTCCGGCCGCAGCTCACCTTGCTCGAACAGCGCCCACATTTCCCTGGCAAACTCGGTGACCAGCAACTCAGGCGCAAATCGACCGAGCGACGACCGCAGGTTGTTGACGTCGCGTTCGAGCATCGCCAGCGCAGCGTTGTTTCCGGCCGCGTTGACGACCTGCGGCAGGTCAATGATCACGGGGCCGTCGGGCGCCACCAGCACATTGAATTCGGAAAGATCGCCGTGAATGAGCCCGACACACAGCATCCGCACGACCTGTCGGATCAGGAATCGGTGGTACTCACGGGCGGTCTCGGCTGAAAGCTCGACCTCACCCAGGCGTGGCGCCGGATTCCCGTCGGCATCCGCTACTAACTCCATGATCAGGACGCCGTCGAAATAGCCGTGCGGCCGCGGCACGCGCACGTCAGCGGCAATCAACTGATACAGCGCATCGACCTCGGCGTTCTTCCAGGCGGCTTCCTGTTCCGAACGCCCGAAGGACGTGCTCTTGCTCATCGCGCGGGCCTGGCGACTGCCGCGAACCTTGCGTCCTTCCTGGTACTGGGCGCGCTTCTGGAAGCTGCGCTGCGCCATGTTGCGGTAGACCTTGGCGCAACGCGTCTCCGTGCGCGAGCGCACGAGGTAGACGGTCGCTTCCTTACCGCTTTTCAGGGACCGGATGACTTCGTCGATCACACCGTCGTCGATGAGGGGTTGCAGCTCGGGAGGGGTTTTCATTGGCGCCGGGATCATACCGGGGTCGGGCCCATCAGATACTGGTAATGGCCATGGATGCGAATCAATCGGTCGACCATCGCTCAACCACGAGACATGGCTCAGACCCTGGATGCCGCCTTGCCCGCGGCCAGCAGCACTGGGTCCCAGACGGGGGAGAACGGCGGCGCGTAGGAGAGGTCCATGCCGCCAACCTCCGCGACGGTCATGCCGTTCCACAGCGCCGTGGCCAGGACGTCGATGCGCTTGCCCGAGCCTTCCCCGCCGACGATCTGCGCGCCGAGCAACCGTCCAGTACCGCACTCAGCCAGAATCTTGATCTTCATCGGCTGTGCACCCGGGTAGTACTGCGCCTTGCTCGATGCCTCCGTGGTCACGCCGATGGCATCGAAGCCGGCGACCCGGGCTTCCCGTTCAGTGAGGCCGGTGCGCGCAATCTCCACGTCCCGGAACCGCGTGATCGCCGTGCCGAGCACGCCACCAAAAGCTGCATGACCTCCGGCGATGTTGGTGCCGGCAACGCGGCCTTGCTTGTTGGCGTGCGTGCCAAGGGCCACTACGACGGACCGACCGGTAACGCGATGGCGGGATTCGACGCAGTCACCCGCGGCCCATACGTGAGGCGTATCGGTGCGCAGGCGATCGTCGACAATGATGCCGCCCGCCTTGCCCACGCCGATGCCCGCCGCCCGCGCCAGATCCGCGTTGGGGCGCACACCGAGCCCGATTACCACGAGCTCAGCCTCAACAGGACCCACCGCAGTTTCCACGGCTGTGACACGTCCAGCGACCACGGTGAAGCCAGTGACCGCGGTCTTGAGTCGCAGGTCGATACCCGCTGCCCGCATCGCGTCCGCAACGCCGCTGGCCATGTCGACATCCAGCACGGCACCCATTGGTGCATCGAGCAGTTCGACTACGGTCACGTCGAGGCCACGTGCCAGCAGGCCTTCCGCAACTTCGAGTCCGATATAGCCAGCGCCAACCACCACGACGCGCCGGGAGCCCGTGCCGAGCCGTCGTTCCATCTCCGCCGCGTCGTCGAGGGTACGAAGCTGCAACACTCCCTCCGCGTCGATCCCCGACCATGGGGGTGTGATGCCCATAGCGCCGGTACCGATGAGCAGTTCGTCGTAGTGTTCGACCGCTGCCTGCCCAGTGTCGAGGTTGCGCACCGTCACGGTTTGCGCCGTGCAGTCGATGGCAATAGCCTCGTGGCGGATTCGAACATCGATGCCGTTGGCCCGATGCTGGTCCGGGGTTCGCACGACGAGCCGGTCCGGTGTCTTCACTATTCCGCCGACCAGGTAGGGAAGGCCGCAGGCGGCATAGGATGTGTGGGACGACCGCTCGAACGCCACGATCTCGAGCGCGTCGCGGGACGTCATCCGTCGTGCCTGCGACGCTGCGGACATGCCTGCGGCATCACCGCCGATGATTACCAGTCGTCGTGCCATCCCTGCTTCTCCCGCACAATGACATCGTCGCCGTTGCTCTGGACTTCATGCGATCCGGCGACGAGCGGCTAATCCTGCAACGGAATCCGGCCGCTGTCAGCGGACATTCTCGCCCCGGCCGCGTGCAAGCTGCGTGCGGTGGCGTACAGACGCGGAGACTGCCGTTTTCCACCATGCACCGCGGCTCCAAACGGACACTGGAGCGGGTCGCTGCCCGGCGCAAGGATTGCGCCCGCGTTATCCCATTATCGGGACAGTCAGGTTGC
>JBAVIQ010000451.1:0-9458 GCA_049687035.1 Steroidobacteraceae bacterium | reverse complement strand
GGTCGCATACTGCTGGACGTAGCGCGTAGGGTCCGCCGCCGCAGCGGCTATGGCCGCGGCATCCCCGGCGTCCCGTCGGCCCGAAGCACGCACCGCCGCGATCTTGAGAGCCTCGCCGAAGGCGGCGGCCCGGTCGGCCTCGGCCGTGCTTTTCAGCGGCACAGCTGCCTGGTAAAGCGCTACGTCGCCCCACGCAAGGGGCGACGCCAACAACAGGAAGAGCAGCCCGCGCGCGAACTTGCGCGCCGTTCCCTCGGTGACGACGTTGGTGCGGTGGGCAATCATGTGATGGAGGAAGTCGGCGCCGTCGGCCGGTGTGTAAAATACCACAGCCTCGAGCCAGACCCCGGGGCGCCACCCCGGGAGCATGAGAAAGATGGCCGAGAGCCCGACCAGCAGTACCACCTATCGCGACGCCGGCGTCGACATCGAAGCGGGCGACGCGCTCGTGGACCGGATCAAGCCCGCCGTGAAGCGTTCGATGCGCCGCGAGGTACTGGGCGGCATCGGCGGCTTTGGCGCGCTGGTCGAAGTGCCGCTGGACCGTTACCGGAAGCCCGTCATGGTCTCGGGCACCGACGGCGTGGGCACCAAGCTGCGGCTGGCGATCGAGACCGGCCGGCACGACACGATCGGCATCGACCTGGTCGCGATGTGCGTCAACGACGTCGTGGTACAGGGCGCCGAACCACTGTTCTTCCTCGACTACTACGCGACCGGCAAGCTCGACGTGGACACGGCCGAGCGCGTGATCAAGGGCATCGTCGAAGGCTGCCTGCAGGCGGGGTGCGCATTGGTGGGTGGTGAAACCGCCGAAATGCCGGGCATGTACGAGGGCGAGGACTACGACCTCGCGGGATTCTGCGTCGGTCTCGTCGAAAAGGACCAGATCATCGACGGCACCCGGACGCGCGCTGGCGACGCGATCATCGGCCTCGCCTCTTCGGGCGCGCACTCGAATGGCTATTCGTTGATCCGCCGGCTGCTCGCACTGAGCGGGGCTGGCCCGGCGACGCAACTCGACGGCGAGTTGCTGTACGACCTGCTGCTCGAACCCACGCGCATCTACGTGAAGTCGGTGCTGCAGCTGCTGCAGCAGTCGGTACCGGTGCACAACATCGCGCACATCACCGGCGGCGGTCCGACGGGTAACATTCCGCGCGTAATGCCTCCCGGGCTCGAGGCGGTGATCGATGCCAGGCTGTGGCCGCGACCCGTCGTCTTCGACTGGCTGCAGCGCGTCGGCAATGTCGCGCGCGACGAGATGTATCGCACCTTCAATTGCGGACTGGGCATGACGATCTGCGTGCCCGCCGGCGAAGCCGAGCGCGCGCTCGGCATCCTGCGCGCCTGCGGCGAAACGGCAGCCGTAATCGGCGAGGTCCGTTCCGGCAGCCGCGAGGTCGTCATCGTAGAATGACGGCCCCAGCCCCGCTGCTGCGCGTCGTCGTGCTGGTGTCGGGGCGCGGCAGCAATCTCAAGGCCATCGCTGCACGCGCCGATGCGGGCGAACTTCCCGTGCGCATCGAAGCCGTCATCAGTGACCGTGCGGACGCCGGCGCGCTCGAATGGGCCCGTGAACGGGGCATCGCCACGTCCGTGCTGTCGCCGCGGGACTTCGCCGACCGCGAGACCTACGGCCGCGCACTCGGCGACATCGTGGAGTCGCATGCGCCGCAACTGGTGGTGCTCGCCGGCTTCATGCGCATCCTGAGCGACGAGTTCGTGCTGCGTTTCTCGGGCCGCATGCTCAATATCCACCCCTCCCTGCTGCCGAAGTACGCCGGTCTGCATACGCACCGCCGCGCGCTCGAGGCAGGCGAGCGCGAGCACGGGGCCAGCGTTCATTTCGTCACGCCCGAACTCGACGGCGGCCCGGTGGTCTTACAAGCCAGGGTCCCGGTATTGCCGGGCGACGACGCAGAGTCGCTCGCAGCGCGCGTGCTGCGCGAAGAGCACGTGATCTACCCGCGCTGCGTCGGCTGGTTTGCGGCGGGTCGCCTCGCCTTTCGTGACGGGGCGGCCTGGCTCGATGGCAGACGGCTGGACGCACCGATCGTGCGCGGTCAAGCAACGAAGGATGGTGCGTGATGTGGCAAGTATCGAATTGGTGCGCCCGGGCTGCTGTGTTCGCCGGAGTGTGGCTGTTCGCCACGCCAGGCATCGCCCGGGGCGATCCGGCCGCTGCCCCCGCAGGCCTCCAGCCTTACACCGCCCGCTACCAGGTCAGCTACCGCGGCCTGAACGGCGGCGAGATCGAATCGAACTTCAAGCGCGGCCCCGTGGCCGGTCAATGGCAGTACGAAACGCGCGTGTTCCCGACCCTGCTCGCCCGGGTCGCGATCAGCTCGCAGGCGCACGAACTGAGCGTGATCCAGGCGAACGCAACCGGGATTCGCCCGCTGTCGTTCAACTTCGACGACGGCTCGGCCAATGCCGCCAAGGACGTCAGGCTGGCCTATGACTGGAATCAACTGACAGTGACCGGCAGCGTCGAAGGCAAGCCGGTGGCGCTGGCGATCACGCCCGGCACACAGGATACGTCGTCCGTGCAGGCCGCAATGATTCTCGAACTGCTGGCCGGCCGGAAGCCGCAGGGTTTCAAGATCATCACCGGCGGCAAACTGCGCGAATACCGCTACTGGCCGGAGGGCACCCAGCAGGTCATGACGCCTTACGGTCAGGTCGAAGCCGAGGTCTGGGCGAGCCAGCGCACCGGCTCGAACCGCGTCACGAAGACGTGGCACGCGGCGTCACTGGGCTATGTGCCGGTGCAGGCGATCCAGTACCGGAAGGGCAACCCCGAAACGCAGATGAAACTGGTGAAGCTGAAGAGGGGTTAGGAAGGGGAGGAAGGTCAGGAAGTGTATGAAGATGTCAGTCTGAGTTGCAGGCGGCCTGCCTTCCTCCCCTTCCTGACCTTCCTCGCCTTCCGTCGCGGGCTACGCTTTGGGGAGTGTCACGCCGCGTTGTCCCTGGTACTTCCCGCCGCGATCCTTGTACGAGGTCTCGCAGACTTCGTCCGACTCGAAGAACAGCATCTGCGCCACACCCTCGTTGGCGTAGATCTTCGCGGGCAGCGTCGTCGTGTTCGAGAACTCGAGCGTCACGTGCCCTTCCCATTCGGGCTCGAGCGGCGTCACGTTGACGATGATCCCGCAGCGCGCGTACGTGGACTTGCCGAGGCACACCGTCAGCACGCTGCGCGGGATGCGGAAATACTCGACCGTGCGCGCCAGCGCGAACGAGTTCGGCGGGATGATGCAGACCGGACCGTCGAAATCGACGAACGAGCCGTGGTCGAAGTCTTTCGGGTCCACGATCGTCGAGTTGATGTTGGTGAAGATCTTGAACTCGGCCGCGCAGCGCACGTCGTAGCCGTAGCTCGAGGTGCCGTATGAGACGATGCGCTGGCCGTCGACGATGCGAACCTGGCCGGGCTCGAAGGGCTCGATCATGCCGTGGCTTGCGGCCATGCGACGGATCCAGCGGTCTGATTTGATGCTCACGGCTTCATGCTCACGGTCAGGTGTCCTCGACGGTGATCTTGGGAAAACCCGCCGCGCCGAGCGCGGCGACGGAAAGCCTGGCCGCAGTGCGGCGGGCAGTGTCAAGGTAGGCTGTGCCGATGCGTCCGCCCGGGTCGGCAACCACCGTGGGACGGCCACCGTCCGTCTCTTCGCGGATGCGGATGTCGAGCGGCAACTGGCCGAGCAGGCTGACGCCGTACTGGTCGGCCAGCGCCAAGCCGCCGCCGCTGCCGAAGATCGGTTCTTCGTGGCCGCAGCTGGAGCACACGTGCGTGCTCATGTTCTCGACGATGCCGAGTACCGGCACGTTGACCTTCTGGAACATCCGCAGGCCCTTGCGGGCGTCGAGCAACGCGATGTCCTGTGGTGTAGTCACCACCACCGCGCCGCTCACGGGAACGCGCTGAGAAAGCGTCAGCTGGATGTCCCCGGTGCCCGGTGGCATGTCGACGATGAGGTAATCGAGTTCGCCCCAGTCGGTGTCGTTGAGCAACTGCTGCAGGGCCTGCGTCACCATCGGGCCGCGCCAGACCATGGGCTGCTCTTCCTCGATCAGGAAGCCGATCGACATGACCTTGATGCCGTGCGCCTCGAGCGGCTGCATGCGCTTGCCGTCGTGGCTGACCGGCCGTTCGCCCTGCAGGCCCATCATGCGGGGCTGGCTGGGCCCATAGATATCGGCGTCGAGCAGCCCGACGCGGGCGCCATCGATCGCCAAAGCCAGGGCCAGGTTGACCGCCGTCGTGGACTTGCCGACGCCGCCCTTGCCCGAAGCCACCGCGATCACGTTGCGGATGCCCGGCAGCGGCTGCAGCTGGCCCTGGGCGACGTGGGTCGCGACCTGCCAGCCAACGGTCACCGTGGCGTCCCCGAGTCCGGGAGCCTGGCGCAGGAGCGCCTGGAGTTCGGCGGCCAGCGTCTGGGCGTATCCCCCCAGCGGGAAGCCCAGTTCGACCTCCACCAGGGCTCGGCCGGCCTCTAACCGGACGGACTTCACAGCTTTGGCAGCGCCGAGAGGCATCCCCAGATAGGGTTCGACATAATTCGCCGCCAAGAGGCGGGCCTGGGCGAGGCGATCATCATGCATTCGGGGATCCGTCAAGACAGCGGGAGCGGCATGCGCCGGCGAGCAAGGATTGTAGCGGAATCAGGCAGCATTCAGCGCCGGGTCGGCAGCCCGCGAGGCGCCGGATCCGCGTGGCATAATGCGCCGACATCCGCCCCCCCCAGAGGCGACGGCGCGACGTTCAACCTTTGTTCATCGGACGTATAACCTTCCCCGCCCGTGACGAGCAGATGATCCACCAACGTCGCCCATGAGCTTTTTCACGAACCTGCGCGCTGACCGCCTGATCGCCGAGATCAAGGCGGCCGACGACGGCGACAGTCACAAGGCGTCGCTGGAGAAGCTCGCGCGGCTCGGACCGTCCGCGATTCCCCGCATCCTCGACGCCCTGGCGAGCGCCGACAAGCGGGAAACTGCTGGCTTTGTCGCAGTGCTGACGGCCCTGCTCGACAACAAGACGTTCCCGGTCGTTGCCGGCGGACTCACGGATGGCAACCAGCGCACCGTCTCCGGGGTCGCGACCGCACTGTCCAGTTCGCGCAATTACGCGCCCAACCTGCTGTTCGGCCTGCTCGACCAGCCGGCAATGCCGAAGGGCACGGTCGTCGGCATCCTCACCGCACAGAAGGCGCGCCTCAATGCCCGCGACGTGCTGCAGCGCGCATACAACCAGGACGCGGCCGAGAAGGCGGCCATGTTCCGCATCGTCTCCGACATCGCCGACGCGAGCATCGTCCCGGAACTGCTGAGCCGCCTCGAGGGCAAGGACCCGATCGCGCGCACGCACATCATCAACATCCTCGCACGCTTCAACCGGCGCGACGTCGGCGTGGCGCTGCAGCGGCAGCTGAAGGACACCAACAAGTTCGTGCGGCAGGCGGTGCTGAACGCGCTGACCGGTTTCGAGGGCAACGTCGACGTCGGCCTGCTCTGCGAAGTCCTGCGCGACCCCGACGTCGAGACGCAGCAGAAGGCGATCGACGCGATCGTGCGCGCGAACGACCCGGACACCATGCGGCACCTGATCGCCGTGCTGCGCGACGAGGACGAAAATGTCCGCCGCGCCGCGGTCGAGGTGCTGAACGAAATCGGCACGGCGGCGCACGTGAAAGCCCTGCTGCAGACGATCAAGGACGACGACTGGTGGGTACGCAGCCGCGCCGCCGACGCGCTCGCGAAAATCGGCGGCCCGCGCGTAATCGAGGCGGCGCTCGAACTGATCCGCGACCAGGACGAGGACGTCCGCCGCGCGGCCATCGAGATCCTGAACCAGACCAAAGATGAGCGCGCCATCGGTTACCTCATCGAAGCCACGCGCGACAACGACTGGTGGGTCCGCGAGCGTGCGGTCGACGCGCTCGCCGAGATCGGCAGTCCGCGCGCACTGCCCACCCTGCTCGACCTCCTGCGTGCGAGCGACACGCGCTCACTGCCGACGGTGACGCGCGCAATCGGCAAGCTCGGCGATCCGTCCGCGATCCCGCAACTGATGCCGTTGCTGCCGAAGGCGTCGAAGGAAGCGCGGCTCGAAATCATCACCGCCCTCGCGCGACTGGTGGACGACAAGTCCGCCGACGCCGTGCGCTCCCGGCTGGAAGCATTCAGCGGCGAATCGGCCGACCCGACGGTCAGCCACGCGGCGCTGCGCGCGGTCGAGGACATGGACGCGCGCTTCTCTACCGGCGTGCGCGACGCGCAGCGGGGAGCGGCCCGCATGGTCGAGCCCGCGCGGACATTGCTCGCGGAGAAGATCGATTTCGACGGCCTTGCGCGCGAGGCCGCGCCGGCACAGCGACTCGACATCTCTGCCCTCACGCCGGGCGACGTGCTCGAAGGTCGCTACAAGTACGTGCAGAAGATCGGCAAGGGGGCCTTCGGCACCGTGCTGTTGATGGAGGACACGGTCGTCGACGAACGGCTGGTGCTCAAGTTCCTGAACCCGAACGTCTCGCAGGACGAGGAGATGATGAAACGGTTCGTGCACGAGCTGCGCTACTCGCGCAAGATCACGCACCGCAACGTCATCCGCATCTACGACTTCCTGTTCATCCGCGGCAACTATGCGATCTCGATGGAGTACTTCCCGTCGCATACCCTTGGCCACGAGATCAACGACAAGCCGCTCCCGATCGACAAGGCCGTCCGCTTCGCGATGGACGTGGCCACCGGCATGGCCGTCGCCCACCAGTCGGGCATCATTCACCGCGACCTGAAGCCGGCCAACGTCCTGATCGACGATACGGGCCTGCTCAAGATCGTTGACTTCGGCGTGGCTGCTGCGCAGCATCAAGGCGACACCCAGCTCACCAAGACCGGTTACGTGATCGGCTCACCCAAATACATGGCGCCCGAGCAGATCCTGGGCAAGAAAGTCGACGAGCGCGCCGACGTCTACTCGCTCGGCGTGATCCTGTATGAGATGCTCACGGGCGAGCCGCCCTACCACCGGGGCGACCACATGGCAGTCATGTACCAGCACGTCCAGGGCAAGGCGAAGCCGCCGATCGAAGTAAATCCCCAAATTCCGCCGGGCCTGTCCGAGATCGTCATGAAGGCGATGACCGTGGACAAGGCACGACGCTTCCAGACCATGGACGAGCTGCGCTCCGCGCTCGAACACTACCTCTGAGGCCGCCTTGGCGCGCATCGACGCATTCCTGAAGCTCGGAGCCTCGCAAGGCTGCTCGGACGTCCACCTCGCGGTCGGCGTGCCGCCGATGCTGCGCATGAACGGCGACCTGATGCCGATCAAGTTCCGCAACCTGGCCGAGGCCGAACTCGAAAGCTACGTCACCGAGATCCTGACGCCCTCGCACCAGGAGCAATTCAGGAAGGGCCACGACGTCGATTTCTCGTACGTCTCCGAGGACAACGCGCGTTTCCGCGTCAACGTCTTTCGCAAGGAGACGGGCGTCGGCGCGGTATTCCGCGCCATCCCGAACGACGTGCCGTCGCTCGATTCGCTGAATCTCCCGCCGGTGGTCAAGAAGTTCTGTGATTTCCACCAGGGCATGGTGCTGGTCACGGGTTCCACGGGTACCGGCAAGTCGACGACGCTTGCAGCGATGATCGACCACCTGAACCGGACGCGCCGGCTGAACATCATCAGCCTCGAAGATCCGATCGAGTTCGTCCACCGCAGCAAGCAATCGCAGGTGGTCCAGCGCGAACTGCACACGCACCTGCCCTCCTTCGCCGATGGCGTGCGAGCTGCAATGCGCGAGGACCCCGACGTGATCCTGGTCGGCGAACTGCGCGACGCCGAGACGGTGCGCTGGGCGATGACCGCGGCGGAAACCGGACACCTAGTGCTCGGCACGCTGCACACGACCAGCGCGGTGAAGACGATCGACCGCATCGTCGACGCGCTGCCGCCCGAGGAGCGCGAGCAGACCAAGAGCTTCCTGTCGCAGAGCCTGCTCGGCGTCGTCACCCAGTTCCTGGTGCGCACGCCCGACCTGCGCGGTCGCAAGGCCATCTGCGAGGTAATGGTCATGAACCGTGCGATCGGCAAGCTCATCACGTCCGAGCAGTCGCACATGATCCCGTCGCAGTTGCAGACGGGCCGCGAAGTCGGCATGCAGACGCTCGACCAGGCGCTGCTCGCCGCCATCCAGGCGCGCGAGATCGATCCGGAGGACGCGTTCGGTTACGCCATGGACAAGAAGCCGTTCGCCCGCTACATCCCCGAAGGCACGGCGATTCTCAAGGCCGACGTGACGCAGGGACTCTGATGTCGACCGATACGACGACGCAGGTCGCTAATGCCGAAATGCCGCAGCACACGCCGCGGCGCATCGATGAATTCCTGCTCGACGTGATCAAGCGAGGCGGCTCCGACCTGCATTTCGTCGCCGGCGATCCGCCGCGCATCCGCCACAACGGCGAGCTGCAGTCGCTGCGCGATGCGCCACTCGACAAGCAGTTCGTGCAAGACACGATCATGGACTTCATCACCCGCCGCGCGCAGCAGCAGCTCGAGGAAAAGGACGGCGCCGATTTCGCCTATTCCATCCCGGGCGTTTCGCGTTTCCGCGTGAACGTCTTCCGGCACATCGGCGGGCTCGGTGCCGTGCTGCGAGCGATCCCTTCGAAGGCGCTGACGCTCGAGCAGCTCAACCTGCCCCAGGCCGTGCGCAGCCTATGCCGCGTCAACAACGGCCTGATCCTCGTGACTGGCAAGACCGGCTCGGGCAAGTCGACGACGCTCGCCGCGATGATCGACGACATCAACGCACGCGAGAAAGGCCACATCCTCACGATCGAGGACCCGATCGAGTTCGTGCATCCGCGCAAGAACTGCCTGGTCAGCCAGCGCGAGGTCGGCCTGCACAGCCCGGGTTTTGCCGACGCACTGCACTCGGCCCTGCGCGAAGACCCGGACATCGTGCTGGTCGGCGAAATGCGCGACCTCGAGACGATCAGCATCGCGGTTACGGCGGCCGAGATGGGCATCCTCGTGATGGGCACCCTGCACACCAACGGCGCCGCACCCACCGTGGACCGCATCGTCAACGCCTTCCCCGCCGACAAGCAGAGCCACGTGCGGACCATGCTGTCTACCTCGCTGCGCGGCGTGATCTCGCAGCAGCTGATCATGCGCGCCGACAAGCGCGGGCGGGTCGCGGCGCTCGAAGTCCTTATCAACACGCCGGCCGTCTCCAACCTGATCCGCCAGGGCAAGCTCGACCAGCTCGAGAACGCCATGCAGAGCGGCGCTGCCCACGGCATGCGGGTCATGGACTCGGCGATCAAGGAACTGTTCGACAAGGGCGTGATCAGCGGCCGCTCGGCTTACGAAAAGGCGATGAACAAGCCGCAGTTCGAGCAGTTCAAGGACATGGGTTGAACGGGGCCCCGGC
>JBAVIQ010000450.1:0-3213 GCA_049687035.1 Steroidobacteraceae bacterium | reverse complement strand
GTGCGAGCGT
The DNA here is from genome assembly GCA_049687035.1 of Steroidobacteraceae bacterium. Lineage (GTDB taxonomy): Bacteria > Pseudomonadota > Gammaproteobacteria > Steroidobacterales > Steroidobacteraceae > RPQJ01. Next base: position 3,203 of record JBAVIQ010000450.1, on the reverse strand, counting down.
GACCAACGCCGAGCAGGTCGCGCACATGGTCGAGAGCGCCATGACGAAATGGGGCCGCATCGACATCCTGATCAACAATGCGGGCATCCTGCGCGACGCCAGTTTCCCGAAGTCGAGCCTGCAGGACTTCCGGACCGTCATCGACGTGCACCTGCTCGGTTCCGTGATCTGCAGCCAGGCCGTGTGGCCGCACATGAAGGCAGCGAACTTCGGTCGCATCCTGATGACGACGTCCACCTCGGGTATTTACGGCAATTTCGGCCAGGCCAACTATGGCGCGGCGAAGACCGGCCTGATCGGCCTGATGAACGTGCTGCAGATCGAAGGCGCCAAGAACGACATCCGTGTCAACGCGCTGTGTCCGTCGGCGGCCACGCGCATGACCGAGGGTCTGATGCCCGAGCCCGTGCTGGCGTTGCTGACACCCGAGGCGGTTACACCAGCGGCGCTGTTCCTCGTCAGTGACGACGCGCCGCGCCGTACGATCCTGAGCGCGTGCGCGGGTGGCTATGCCCGTGTCGTCATCCAGGAGACCGCGGGCATCTTTCTGCCCGAAGGCGAGCGAAACCCGGAAGCGATCGCGGCGCGCTTCGGTGAGATCTGTGACCTGTCCACCGCCATGCACTGCGAAGAGCCCGGCGGTCCCGGGATGCGGTTCGTGAAGCAGGCGGCTGCTGCGGCCGGCGTGAGCCTCAAATGAGCCGGATCGTCCATTGAAAGCGCTGCTCAGTCGGCAAGTCGGCGGACCCGAGACGCTCACGCTGGAAGACGCCGCCGATCCCGCTCCGGGACCGGGTCAGGTCCTGATCGCGATGCGCGCGTGCGGTCTGAATTTTCCAGATGCGCTGCTGATCCGTGACCAGTATCAATTGCGGCCGCCGCGACCGTTTGCGCCGGGCGGCGAGGTGGCGGGCATCGTGCTCGACGCAGGTCGTGACGTGACTCACGTCCGCGCGGGTGACCGCGTTCTCGCCATGCCCGGTTGGGGAGGGCTCGCGACACGTGTGGTCGCCGATGCCTCTCTATGCGTGAAGATTCCCGACGCGATGTCGTTCGAGCACGGCGCCACGCTGCTCGTGACCTATGGCACCGTGCATTACGCGTTGAGTCGACGCGCTCACCTCCGGTCGGGCGAGTCGCTGCTCGTGCTCGGAGCGGGCGGTGGGATCGGCCTGGCGGCCGTCGAACTCGGACGCGCGAGTGGTGCAAGAGTCATCGCAGCAGCCTCGACGCAAGCGAAAGTCGACGCGGCCCTGGAACGTGGGGCCGCGACGGGGTTTGTGTATCCCACGGGCGAGGCCGCCGGCGACGGCAGGCAACTCGCGCAGTTGTTCAAGACGCATTGCGGGGCGCAGGGTGTCGACGTCGTCTGCGATCCGGTCGGTGGCCCCTATGCCGAAGCCGCGCTGCGCAGCATGGCGTGGGGCGGGCGCTACCTCGTCATCGGGTTCGCGGCGGGCGACATTCCGCGCATCCCGCTCAACCTGCCCTTGCTGAAGGGATGCGACATCCGGGGCGTGCTGTATGGTGCGCATGCACAGCGCGATCCCGCTGCCGTCAAGGTGGAAATCGGCGAGTTGCTGGCGCTCTACGCCGAAGGCGCTATCCAGCCGCACATTTCCGCACGCTTTCCGCTGTCGCAGGGTGGCGCTGCCATCGCCGCGATCGAAGCGCGGCATGCGCTCGGCAAGCTCGTCGTCGTCAATGAAGAATGATTCGACAGTCACAGCAACGATCGATTCACGTCGCGCCGCCGGGCTCGACACGCAGGGGAAGTCGCATGGACCGGAACCAACCCGCGATTGATTCGAGTCCCGCCGCCGAGGCGTGGCCCGCGCCTGGGCGCGCCTGGGCCATGGTGATGCTGCTCGTCGCCGCCTACGCCACCGCCTTCGTCGACCGGCAGATCCTCACGCTGCTGGTCGAGCCGGTGAAGCGCGACCTCGCGATCACCGACACCCAGTTCAGCCTGCTGAGCGGCCTGGCGTTCACCTTCTTCTACACGATCATGGGAATCCCGTTCGCGTGGCTCGCGGACCGCGGCTCGCGCCGCAACCTGATCGCGGTGAGCATGACGTTCTGGAGCGTGATGACCGCGGCCTGCGGCCTTGCCAACAGTTTCCTGACGCTCTTCCTCGCCCGCATCGGCGTCGGAGTGGGCGAGGCGGGCCTGTCGCCGGCGGCGTACTCGATGATCGCCGACAGCTTTCCGCCGGAGAAGCGCGCCCGGCCGCTGACGGTGTACGCCGTCGGCGCGATCCTCGGCGTCGGGCTTGCGCTGATCATCGGCGGGGCAGTCGTGCACTGGGCCAACTCCGCACCGCCTGTCGTGCTGCCCGTGATCGGCGAATTGAAGACGTGGCAACTCGCGTTCCTGATCGTCAGCCTGCCGGGACCGTTGCTCGCGCTGCTGATGCTGCCGATGCGTGAGCCCGTTCGGCACGAAAGAGCCAAGGTCCTCGCCGGCAATCCAGCGTCGTTCCGCGTGTTCATGAAAGAGCGCGGCCTGGTCTTCTGGCTGCTGGCCATGGGCTTCTCGCTGATTGGCGTTTCGATCGCGGCCTACTTGTCGTGGGCACCCGCGTTCATGATGCGCGTGCATGGCTGGAGCATCGCGCAAGTCGGCGCCGTGTACGGAGGCATCCTGCTCGTGTTCAGCACGTCCGGCATTCTCATCGGCGGCTGGTGGGTGGATCGCCTCGCCGCACGGGGCCACCAGGACGCCGTGCTCAAAGTCGCGATCGCCGGATCGGCGCTGGCGGTGCCGTTCGCCATCGGCGCACCGTTTGCACCGAGCGGTGGGCTCGCGATGGCCGTCATTGCCGTGATGTCTTTCGCGTTCGGCCTGGCACAGGGATTGCCCGCGCCCGCATTCCAGGCCGTGGCGCCCAATCGCGTGCGCGCGCGGGTCATTGCGCTTTACCTGTTGGTGGGAAACATCATCGCCTTTACGGTCGGCCCGACGGGCGTAGCGCTGATCAGCGATTACTGGCTGCGCGATCCCGCCAAGATCGGCATTGCGATTGGTGTGCTCTCGGCCTTCGTGGTGCCGCTCGGCCTGCTCTCGCTGCTTGCGGCGCGGAAGCCTTTCCTTGCGGCACAGCAAGCCGAAGCGGCTGCCTGATCGACGTCGTCACGTCGCGTGACGCGCGTCGACGGCTCATTGCAGATGCCCGTGACGCTCGATCCGGGTCTCTCTGCGA
>JBAVIQ010000449.1:0-6079 GCA_049687035.1 Steroidobacteraceae bacterium | reverse complement strand
GCGGTCGGACGGTCATGGAACTCGTCGCGGTTGGCGGCCACGATCAGCCGGTAGCGCGGGTGAGACTGCCATGCGAGCACGACCAGGCACATAAGCCCCGCTCAACGCTCCCTGGGCGTAGCAATGGCGTCGGCTTCGCGACGCCCGAAGAAGAAGCGACCCGTCTTGCGCACCACCCAGAAGAGCAGCACCACGATAAGTGCGAGTGCGACCAGTGGCAGCGCAATGGCGAACAGCGACAGGCCCGTGGCGCCGATCGTTTCTGCAGTGGAGACCACGGGGTTACCGAGGCCGCCCGTCATCAGGCCGGTCTTCGCGCGGATGAGTGCCGAACTGCCTTTGGTCAGACCTGCGATCCCGCTGCCGCCGATGATCGCGACGGGCCAGAGGATGCTCGGCGGCAGGTCCGTCATCACCGCGGCGCTTGCTACCGCACCGGCCACCAGCGTGGCGGGGCTCGCCATGACGTCGAGTGCATGATCCACGCCGGGAATGTAATACGCGAGGACTTCGGCAGCAGCGGCCGTGCCGAGCATCACGAGCGCCGGAATGCTCGCGAGCCACTGGAAGTTTTCCGACAGCGGGATGTAACCGAAGTGCGCGGCAAGGCCGGCAATCAGCAGCGGCAGGAATACGCGGAAGCCCGTGGCCGCGGCGAGCCCGATACCGAGAGCGATGCCGGCGAATGTCGTCCAAGAAAGATCCATGATTTCCTACCTCAACCGCGCGACTACCCCCCGCCCTCGCATTCTAGCGGTCCTGACGCCTGGCCTGTTTAATGGCCTGCTTACAGGTGCAGTCGGATGGCGTCCCACGCCGTTTTTGCGATCAGCGCGAAGACGACGACCAGGAACACCTTGCGCACGAGCGCGCTGCCGCGCCGGATCGCAAGCTGGCTGCCGAACTGCGCGCCGACGATGTTGCACACCGACATCGACAGGCCGAGCAGCCAGAACAGTTCGCCGGTCAGTCCGAACAGGATGATGGCTGCGGCATTGGTCGCGGCATTGACGATCTTGGCCGAGGCGGAGGCGTGGAGGAAGTCGAGCCCGAACACGCGCACGAACAGGAAGACCAGGAAGCTACCGGTGCCAGGGCCGAAGAATCCGTCATACAGGCCGATGATTCCCGCGGTGCCTGCCGCGAGCCACCGGCCGTGCCGACCCAGGGCGCGCGGGCGGTGGTCGCGTCCGAGATTCTTGTTCATCAGCGTGTAGGCGAGCACGAAGCTCAGCAGCAGCGGCACGAGCGCACGGAACCGTTCCGGCGAAACGCCCGTCGCGAGCCATGCACCGACCAGCGCGGCGGCAAATGCGCCGCCCGCGGCCGGCAACAGCAGTCCCCAATCGAGTTTTACGTGCCTGATGAACCGGGCGATCGCGCTCGAGGTGCCGGCGAAGCCGGCGAGCTTGCCGGTGCCGAGCAGGGTGGTATGCGGTGCCTGCGGAAAGGTCGCAAACAGCGCAGGCAGCTGGATCAGGCCGCCGCCTCCGGCCAGCGCGTCGATGAAACCGGCGCCAAACGCGGCGACGAGGACGAGAAGAATCTCCAGCGTCACGATACGGCTGCGAAGGTCGTGGGCAGTGGGCCGGTGTCAGCCGCGCCGCGAGCCCCAGAGCGTGATGCCCGGCGTCTGTGCGAGGGGCAGGTCCGAGCCGGAGTCGTACCAGTGCTCGATCAGCCGGAATGAAACGGATTGCGGCGGCGGCAGCCCGGGGAACCCTGCCGCGATTTCCTGGCGCGTGAACCAGCGGACGTCTTCGAGTTCTTCATCAGCGCGTGGGACCGAATCCGCGGTGGCAAACGCGATGTAGCCGATCATCAGCGACGACGGGAACGGCCATGGTTGCGACGAGTGGTAGGTCGATTCGAGCACCGTGACGCCGGTTTCTTCCAGCACTTCGCGGGCTACCGCGTCTTCCAGGCTCTCGCCGGGTTCGACGAAGCCCGCGATCGTCGAGTAACGCCCGGCTGGCCACGAGGCCTGGCGGCCGAGCAAGGCCCGCTCGCCATCCGTGACCAGCACGATGATGGCGGGATCGAGACGCGGAAAATGATCGACGCCGCAGGCGTCGTTCGTGCACTTCATGACGTGGCCGGCGCTGGCGGCGCGAGTTGGCGCACCGCACGCGCCGCAAAAACGGTGACGGCTGCGCCAGTAGAGCATGGCTCGCGCATACGCGAGCACGCCGGCCTGCTGTTCCGGCAACTGTCCGCCGGCCATGCGGAGATCCTCGAACCTGACCGAGCCGGCCGTGAACAGCGCCTGCACCGGTTCCGGACTTGCCACTTCGGCGGCAAAATAGATGCAATCGTCGAAGCGGCCGAGCATCACGGGCTCGATGCCGAGCGTTGGCAGAGATTCGAGATGCGTCGATTCGGCAAAAGCTGCAGACCAGCCCTCGGGGCCACGCTGCACGAGAATGCGCGACTCGTGCACGGGCACGATCCGGGCCCGCGCGCCTCGCAACGCATCGGCCACGAACGCCTCGTCCTTGCGTAGGTGCGCCATCCGATCGAGGTACGGTCCAGCGAAGACGTTGGGTGGGGCAGGCATGGCCGCGACGGTCAGGCGAGGGGACCGCGAGTTTAGCGCGGCCCCTGCCTGCTGCCCCTGTCACATACGAATCACGTGCGGGCCGGCAGGCCGCGCCGGCATGCGGGACAGTTGTCCGGCAGGATTTCCAGCGTGTCCTGCAGCCAGAGGGATTCGCAGTCGGGGCAGTTGGACAGCACGAATTCGTCGTTGCGGCAGAACACCTGCCAGAGGTGCCAGGCGTGCTCGAACGAGATGTGGCCTGCGGGCCAAAGGCCGAGGTAGGTCTCGTACGCATCGCAGAAGCGGCCGACGTCCTCCAGCACGGGCCGGAAGCCGCTGGGATACCGTTGCAGCAGGTTGCACAGCCGCAGCAGGGAGCCAAGCAGGGCCGCCTGCTGTTCGTGCTCGAGCGAACGCCGGAAATACGACATCTGCCGCGGCGATTTGCCGCGCCGGCGCCGCACGAGGTTGCCGCCGAGCGAAGCGAAATAGTCGCGATACATGCGCCGGATCCGGTCGTCCGACAGCTGTGTCGCGATTCGGATGGTGCGGGTGCGGGCTTCCCGCTCGATCATGCGGTAGGCAATCGCCAACCGCAGGCGGTCGCGATCATACCTGCTGTCCGTGATTCTCATGGCCTTCCTCCCATTCTCGACGTTTTGGCCATATATGGTCTATTCAGACCAATCGTGAGATTCTATATCCATATATGGTCTATTAAGACCATATATGGAGATTAGATCATGTCCGAACCAAGACTGCCGTTGCCTCATACCGTCTGGCCGCACCAGGGCAACCTGCTTAATTTGGCCGTTCGCCGGGATATCGCGGACCTCAATCGCCTGTACCTGGCCCACGCGCTCGACCCCGGCCACGGGGCCGATTGCTGGTTCCAGTTACCTTCGGCAACCGTGAGGCGTCTGGTCGAGGTCCCGCCGGAGGCCCGGGAACGCGCCGCGTGCAGCCCGATCTCGCTGTTCGAGCTCGCGCTGCCCCAGGTCGACCAGGCTCCGCCCTGGCGTCTCGAGTCCGTCGCCGACACCGATGCGCAAGCCGTCGACCGCGTGCGTGACGAAACCCGTCGCTCGTTTGGCCTGGTGGCGCTCCTGGTGGCGCGGAGGCTGGCCGAGAACGTGCCGTTCTCGTCGCGGATCGCCTTCGGGCTGGAGTCGACATCCGAGGCGCGCCTCTCCGCACTGACACCGTCCGATTCGTTTCGGCTCGCCACCTGGCCCGGGTTGGTGCGGCCGCGATGGCCCGGGCATGCGCGTTACTGGAGCCTGCTGGCCGAGGCCGCGGCAGGCACGGTGCAGGAAGACCTGGACTGGGCATATTCGGCGGGGCTGTGCCTGCTCGGACACTGCGAGCGCGATCCGGTCAGCGCGCGCTACTTTCCCGCGCGCCGGGGACGCCCGACTCACCGCAGGGGCCCCGCCAGCGACACCGACGTTCCTTGCTGAGCAGGTGCCCGCACATTACCCTTCGCTCCCCTCCCGTGAACGTCCGTCCCGCCATGAAGGCCCTGTCGCTGCGCCAGCTTTGCAAGACGTACAACAATGGGGTCCAGGCCTTGAAAGGCATCGATCTCGACGTGGAGGAGGGCGATTTCTTCGCATTGCTCGGGCCGAACGGCGCGGGCAAGTCGACCGCGATCGGCATCGTGTCGTCGCTCGTCAACAAGTCGAGCGGCACGGTGACCGTGTTCGGGCACAGCATCGACACCGACCTCGAGGCGGCCAAGTCCTGCCTCGGTGTCGTGCCGCAGGAAATCAACTTCAACCAGTTCGAGAAGATCTCGACGATCCTGCTGAACCAGGCCGGCTTCTACGGCATCCCGCGCCCGGTCGCGCGCGAGCGGATGGAGTACTGGCTCAACCAGCTGCAGCTGTGGGAAAAGCGCGAGACGATTTCGCGCTCACTGTCGGGCGGCATGAAGCGCCGGCTCATGATTGCGCGCGCGCTGATCCACGAGCCGCAGCTGCTGATCCTCGATGAGCCGACTGCCGGCGTGGACATCGAGGTGCGCCGTTCAATGTGGGAATTCCTGCGCCGGATCAACGAGCAGGGCACCACGATCATCCTGACGACGCATTACCTCGAGGAGGCAGAGAACCTCTGCCGCCACATCGCGATTATCGACGAAGGCCGCATCATCGAGAACGACCGCATGTCGACGGTGCTGCGCAAGCTGCAGACGGAGACCTTCGTGCTCAACCTGCGTGGGCCACTGCGCGGGACGCTGTCACTGCCCGGGTATCGCGTGACAGCGCCTGACGAAACGACGCTCGAGGTCGAGGTCAACAAGGACCAGAACCTGAACGAGATCTTCGGCGCGCTGTCGGCCGTCGGCGGTGAAGTCGTGAGCATGCGCAACAAGGCCAATCGCCTCGAGGAACTCTTCATGCGCCTCGTCGAAGGTCGCGATGTCGGTAGCGGGCAGCCGACCGCGCCACCGACTACCCAGGCGGGCGCATGAGCGCAGCGCCTCCGAGTCGCACGCCCGGCGCCACCCCCGGCAGTCACGCTGAAGTGACGCTGGCCGCCAACATGCGTCGTGCGCGCCGCGTCGGTTTCGCGACGATCGTCATCCGCGAATTCAGCCGCATCATGCGCATTTGGGGCCAGACGCTGGTGCCGCCGGTGATTACTGCGACGTTGTACTTCATCATCTTCGGCAACCTGATCGGCGGGCGCATCGGGCAGATGGGCGGCTACACGTACCTGCAGTACATCGCCCCCGGCCTGATCATGATGTCCGTGATCACCAACAGCTACGGCAACGTGGTGTCGTCATTCTTCGGCGCGAAGTTCGGCAGGCACATCGAGGAGCTGCTCGTCTCGCCGCTGCCCAACTGGCTGATCGTGCTGGGCTATGTCGCGGGCGGCATGCTGCGCGGGTTGCTGGTCGGATTGATCGTGACGATCATCGCGCTGTTCTTCACGCACCTGCACGTCGAGCACCTGTTCGTGGTGATCGCGGCAGTGCTGCTCACCTCGGTCGTCTTCGCGCTCGGTGGCTTCGTCAACGCCGTGTTCGCCAAGAACTTCGACCAGATCACGTTCGTGCCGACGTTCATCCTGACGCCGATGACGTACCTCGGCGGCGTGTTCTACTCGATCCAGATGCTGCCCGAGTGGGCGCAGGCAGTCTCGAAAGCCAACCCGATCCTCTACATGGTGAGCGCTTTCCGTTACGGCTTCCTCGGGCAATCCGACGTCGACGTCGGTTTCTCGTTCGCGATCATGACCTTGTCGGTGGTGGTGCTGTTCGCAGCCTGTGTGTGGCTGATGAACAAGGGCACGGGCACGAGGGAGTAGAGGAAGGCGAGGAAGGCGAGGAAGGCGAGGAAGGCGAGGAAAGGTTGGACGACGGCTCACGCTTGTCCGACACTTGATCGTCCGGCGCGGCTCTTGCGGCGGATCTTTCACTTAGAAACTGCAACTCCGACCGACCTCTTTCTGCCCTTCCTCCCCTTCCTCATCATGTGCGGTCGCTTCGCTTTCTACTCGCCCCACGAAGCCGTCGTCCGGCTCTTCGGC
>JBAVIQ010000448.1:0-1671 GCA_049687035.1 Steroidobacteraceae bacterium | reverse complement strand
GCAAAAAGCGGACCGGACGCGTAGCGCCGGGCCGCGCCCCTGCAAATGCGGCATCGATCGGAGCACGCCTAGGCGCGCGCGCTCACTGACTCGATGACCGCATCAGCCGCAAATTCCAGTTGCTGCTCCGACAGTCCCGGGTAAAGCCCGATCCAGAACGTGTTGTTCATCACCAGGTCGGAGCACTCGAGCCCGCCGCTGACACGATGAGGCCGTCCGGCGAAATAAGGCTGACGCAGCAGGTTGCCCGCGAACAACTGGCGCGTGCCGACCCGCTTGCGATTAAGGTGTCGCACGACCTGCACGCGCGCGAGCCCCGACTCGGGCCGGATCGTCAGGGGAAATCCGAACCAGCTGGGATCGCTACCCGGCGTGGCTTCAGGCAGCACCAGCCTGTCGGCGACCGCCGAGAGCTTGTCGTGAAGGTAGCGGAAGTTCGCCTTGCGACTCGCGATGAAGCCCTCGAGCCGGCCGAGCTGTGCGACACCCAACGCCGCCTGCATGTCGGTGATCTTCAGGTTGTAGCCCAGATGGGAGTACGTGTACTTGTGGTCGTAGCCTTGCGGTAGCTGGCCGAGTTGCCACTTGAAACGCTTGCCGCAGGTGTTGTCGCGACCTGGCGCGCAATAGCAGTCCCGGCCCCAGTCTCGAATCGACTCGATGGCACGCTTCAGGACATCGTCGTCCGTGAACACGGCGCCGCCTTCACCCATCGTGATGTGATGCGCCGGATAGAAGCTGAGCGTTCCGACATGGCCGAACGCACCGACCTTGCGACCTTGGTACGTCGAGCCCAACGCGTCACAGCAATCCTCGACCAGCCACAGGCCGTGACGCTCGACGATGCGCATCACCGCGTCGAGGTCAAATGGATTGCCGAGCGTATGGGCGATCATGATCGCCCTGGTCCGCGGCGAAATCGCTGCTTCGATCCGGCTCACGTCGATGTTGTAACTCGGCAGTGCAACGTCCACGAACACTGGCACCAGTCCGTTCTGGAGAATCGGGTTCACTGTCGTCGGGAACCCGGCTGCAACGGTGATGACCTCGTCTCCAGGTTGCAGTGCGCGGTCCCCGAGCAGGGGCGACGTCAATGCGCTCAACGCGAGGAGATTGGCAGACGAACCCGAATTGGTCGTCAGTACGTGCTTGCGATCCAGGAACGCGCCGAGCTGTCGTTGAAAGAGGTCGTTGAAGCGTCCGGTCGTGAGCCAGCCGTCGAGAGAGGCGTCGATGAGGTGCTCGAACTCCGGCGCGCCGATGACCTTGCCGGAGGGAGGAATGGGCGTGGTGCCAGGCTTGAACGCCGGCTCGACCACCGTCTGCGCGAACGCCCGTGCCTCACCCTTGGCAAGTTCACGATGCACCCGCGCCAGCAGCGAACGTGTGGCGCTGCCAAGAGAACTCAGTCCCGTGGCGCTTCTCCAGCCCGCGCGGTCCATACGCAGCCAGCTGCCTTCGACGGTGCAGTCCGCATCGTCCTTCTTGAGTTGCAGCGGCCGGGCGTCCGACGGAATCACGCCCGCCAGCAGGGGAACGCAGCGTACATGGCCATCGCCACCGACTGCGGACAGGGCGAGGCAACGTGCGTTTCCCTGTGCGTCGCGCTCGTGACAGATGCTGCCCGGAATGATGTCAGCCATGCGGATTACCTGCCGTGAATGCAGCGAT
>JBAVIQ010000447.1:0-7920 GCA_049687035.1 Steroidobacteraceae bacterium | reverse complement strand
GCATTTACCTCTGGGGCGGCGTCGGTCGCGGCAAGACCTTCCTGATGGACCTCTTCCATGCGCACGCCGGCGTGCCGGCGCGGCGCGAGCACTTTCACCGCCTGATGAAGGAAGTGCACGCGCGTCTCGCCGAACTGCGCGACCTGCCCGATCCGCTGGAGCACGTTGCGGCTGACATCGCACGCGACACGCGCGTGCTGTGCCTGGACGAACTGTTCGTAGCCGACATCGCCGACGCCATGCTGCTGGGCGGACTGTTCGCGGGCCTGTTCGAACGCGGCGTCACGCTGGTCTTCACATCGAATCTGCCGCCGTCGCAGCTCTACCGCGATGGACTGCAGCGCCAGCGCTTCCTGCCGGCCATCGCTGCCGTCGAACGTCATTGCGAAATTGTCAACGTCGACGGCGGCGAGGACTACCGCCTGCGCCTGCTCGAGAAGGCACCGCTATACCTCGATGCACGACTGCCGGACACGCAGCGCCAGCTCGAGACGCGCTTTGCCGATCTTTGCGGCGGCGACACCTGCACACCGGGTCAGCTGGCCATCGAGGGCCGCGACATCCCGTTCGTCGCGCGGGCGGACGAGGTGGTGTGGTTCGACTTTGCTGCCATCTGCGACGGACCACGCTCGCAGGCCGATTACGTCGAAATCGCGCGCGACTTTCACACCGTGCTGGTCAGCAGGGTGCCGCAGATGGACCAGACCCTGGACAACCCGGCCCGCCGGTTCATTGCGCTGGTCGATGAGTTCTACGACCGCGGCGTGAAGCTGGTCCTGGCCGCGCACGCGCCCGTCGACGAACTGTATGTCGGCGAACGACTCCGTTTCGAGTTCGACCGGACGCGCAGCCGGCTGGCGGAGATGCAGACGCACGAGTACCTGGCGCGGCCGCACCGCCCCTGAACTGGCACGGCCGGCGCCCAATTCGTTACAATGGAAAACTTCTGCCGCGGACGGCCCCCACGCCTTGACCTCGCCGTTGATCAAACTCGAATCGTTCCTGCCCTACCGGCTCTCGGTGCTCGCCAATGTGACGAGCAACGCGATCGCCGCGGCTTACGAAGAACGCTTCGGACTGACGATCCCCGAATGGCGGGTCATCGCCGTGCTCATGCGCCACCCGGGACTCTCGGCGCGCGAAGTCGCCGAAAAAAGCCGCATGGACGCCGTCGCCGTGAGCCGCGCCGTCAATCGCCTGCTGCGCGCCGGCCGCTTGCGCCGAGCCGTCGCAACCGATGACCGGCGCCGCTCCATCCTGCAGGTCTCCGCAGCCGGAGCCGCCGTCTACCGTGGCGTCGCCCCCCTCGCCCTCGAATTCGAGCGGTCGCTGCTCGACACGCTGACGAACGACGACCGCGCAGCGCTCGACCGCCTGCTCGGCGTGCTGACGCAGCGTGCTGAAGTTCTTTCCCTGGACCTGCGCGTGCCGAAGAAAGCCGCGCGCGGTCCCAGGGCGCGACGCCTGCAGACACGTCGTGACCCGGCCCGATGATTACAGAAGAACGACATACCAAGGACGCCCCGCCATGCCAGGAACGATCCCCGCTGCTCGACAGCACCTGATCGACGACATCGCGAAGTTCGCGCGCAAGACCCGCGGAGCGCCGCTGCCGCTGCCAGCGTTCGTGCAGGCCTACTACCGCGGCGTCGGCGAGGAAGACCTGCGGTTGCGCGATGCGGCAGCGTTCGCAGCATCAGCCGCCGGACACCTCGGGTTCGGCACCGTGCGTCGTGCCGGCGAACCCAAGGTGCGCGTTTTCAACCCGCAACTGCAGCGTGACGGCTGGGAATCGCCGCACACGATCGTTGAGGTCGTGACCGAAGACATGCCGTTTCTCGTGGACTCGCTGGCCGTCGTGCTCGGCGACTCCCGCCTGCCGGTCCAGTTGATGATCCACCCGGTGCTGCGCATCGCCCGGGACCGTCGCGGCAAGTTGCGCAGCATGGAGGAGCGCGAAGGCGCCCTCGGCACGATGGAATCCTGGCAGCACGTGGCGGTGCCGCGGATCGGCGATCCGGCACGGCACGAAGCGCTGCGCCTGAATATCCTCCGCATGCTGGATGACGTGAGGCTTGCGGTTTCCGACTGGCCGGCCATCCGTCAGCGGGCCCTGGATATCGCCAGGGAAGTGAATGCCGGTGTCCCTGCCATTCCCCGTCGCGAAGAAAAGGAAGCGGTCGAGTTCATCGAATGGCTCGCCGACAACCACTTCACTTTCCTCGGCTACCGCGAATACAGGCTCGAGCGCGCACGCTCGATGGATCGCCTGGTGCCGGTGCCGCGTTCCGGCCTCGGCTTGCTGCGCACGGGCGAGGGTCGTCCGCAGCCGAAGCCGACGCTTCTCACCGGCGAACTGCAGCGCAAGGCGCGTGAGGTCGCGCTGCTGATCGTCACCAAGGCCAACTCGGTTGCCACCGTGCACCGCGCGACGTACCTCGATTACGTCGGCATCAAGACGTTCGACAAGAGCGGCCGCGTCATCGGCGAGCGACGCTTCATCGGCTTGTTCACGTCGAGCACCTACAGCACCAGTCCGCGAGAGATTCCCCTGCTGCGCCACAAGGTGCAGCGCGTGGTGGCCCACATCGGCGTGTCGCCGACAAGCCACGACGGCAAGGCACTGATGCAGGTGCTCGAGACCTTTCCGCGCGATGAACTGTTCCAGTCGACGGTCCCGGAACTCGTGCGGACCACGCGCGGCATCGTCAACATGTACGAACGCCAGCGCGTGCGCCTGTTTGCGCGTCGCGATCCGTACCAGCGTTTCTTCTCATGCCTGCTGTACGTGCCGCGCGACCACTACAACACCCAGGTCCGTGAACGCATCGAGCGCATCCTGCTCGAGGAACTCGCGGGTGTGGCCCTCGAGTCGCAGGTCCAGATATCCGAATCGGCCCTCGCGCGGCTGCACATTCTCGTGCGGACGGACCCTGCCCGCAGCGTCGTGGCTGACGTCGAACGCATCGAACAGCGCATCACCGCTGCGATGCGGACGTGGACCGACCACCTGCGCGACGAACTGCATGCGCGCTTGCCGCCAGAAACGGCCGATCAACTGGCCGAACGCTTCGAGGACTCATTCCCCGTCGCGTACGAGGAAGACGTGCCGCCGTCCGAGGCCATTCGCGACCTGCAGGAACTCGCGGCACTGGACGCCACCCCGACGGCACTCGGGATGGAGCTGCGCCCCGGCGACCCCGCCAGCGGCGCGCTCCACCTGCGTCTTTATCGCCGCGGCGAGCCCGTCGCGATGTCCGACATCCTGCCGCTGCTCGAAAATTTCGACCTGCGCATCCTGAACGAGCGGCCATACCGCGTGGCGCCAACGGACGGCTCGACGCTCTGGATCCAGGACATCGAGGTCAGGCATGCGGGTGGCCGCACGCTGGATCCGGAGCTGGAGGGGCGCCGCTTCGAGGAGGCGTTCTTCGCCGTGCATCACGGCCAGGCCGAAAGTGACGGCTTCAACCGGCTCATCCTGGCCGCCGGTCTCGACTGGAAACAGGTGCTGATCCTGCGTGCCGTTTGCCGTTACCTGCTGCAGACCGGCATTCCCTTCAGCCAGCGCTACATGGAAGCGGTGCTCGCCCGCAATCCGTCGATCGCTGCCCGCCTTGCCTGGACCTTCGAATCGCGCTTCGATCCCGACCTGAAGCCCGCGACGCGTGCTGCGCAGGTAAGAGCCTTTGCCCAAGACATCGACGACGCGCTCGAGCAGGTCACGAGCCCCGACGACGACCGCATCCTGCGCTCCTTCCGCGCCGTGATCATGGCAACGCTGCGCACCAACCATTACCAGCGCGGGGCGGACGGCGAGCCGAAGCCCTACCTGTCGCTGAAACTCGACCCCAAGTTGCTGCCAGAACTGCCGAAGCCGCGCCCGATGTTCGAGATCTGGGTGTACTCGCCACGCGTTGAAGGCGTGCACCTGCGCATGGGCAAGGTCGCGCGTGGTGGCCTGCGCTGGTCCGACCGGCGCGAGGATTTCCGCACCGAGGTCCTCGGCCTGATGAAGGCGCAGAACGTCAAGAACACGCTGATCGTCCCGGTCGGGGCGAAGGGCGGTTTTGTGCCGAAGCAGATGCCTGCCGGAGCCACGCGCGAAGACGTGCAGCGCGAGGGCACTGAGTGCTACCGGACATTCATCCGCGCGTTGCTCGACATCACCGACAACGTGCGCGGCGACAAGGTCATACCGCCAGAACGCACGGTGCGCTACGACGCCGACGATCCCTACCTCGTGGTGGCCGCCGACAAGGGCACCGCGACGTTCTCCGACACGGCGAATGCACTCTCGGCGGAATACGGTTTCTGGCTCGGCGATGCGTTCGCATCGGGCGGCTCCGCGGGCTACGACCACAAGAAGATGGGGATCACCGCGAAAGGTGCCTGGGAGTGCGTCAAGCGGCACTTCCGCGAGCTGGACATCGACACGCAATCACAGGATTTCACCGTAGCCGGCATCGGCGACATGGCCGGTGACGTGTTCGGCAACGGGTTGCTGCTGTCACCGCACATCCGCCTGGTGGCGGCATTCAACCACCAGCACATCTTCCTCGACCCGGAGCCGGACGCGGCGCGCAGCTGCAAGGAGCGCGAGCGACTCTTCAACCTGTCCCGCTCGTCCTGGAGCGATTACGACACGAGGCTGGTCTCCAAGGGCGGCGGCGTGTTCCCGCGCAACGCCAAGGAGATTGCGCTGTCGCCCCAGGCGCGACTGCTGCTCGGCATCGATGCGCCGAAAGCGACGCCCGCCGAGATCATCCGTGCAATCCTGAAGCTGCCGGTCGACCTGCTCTGGAACGGCGGCATCGGCACGTACGTGAAGGCATCGTGGGAAGCGAACTCCGCCGTCGGCGACCGGACGAACGACGGCGTGCGCGTCGACGGCCGTGAGCTGCGTTGCAAGGTGGTCGGCGAAGGCGGCAACCTCGGGTTCTCGCAGCTCGGTCGCATCGAATACTCGCTGCGCGGCGGCCGCATGAACACGGACTTCGTCGACAACTCGGGCGGCGTCGACTGCTCCGACCACGAGGTCAACATCAAGATCCTGCTGAAGACGGTGCAGGAGCGCACACGGCTCACCACGCCAGAGCGTAACCGCCTGCTCGAGTCGATGACGGACGACGTCGGCCAGCTCGTGCTGCGCGACAACTACCTGCAGAGCCAGGCGATCAGCCTGCTGCAGGCGAGCGCGCCGGAACGGCTCGGTGAGCATGCGCACTTCATCCGTTCGCTCGAACTCGACGGCGTGCTGGACCGTGCGCTCGAGTACCTGCCGAGCGCGGAGGAAATCGAAGACCGCCGACGCGCGGGCCTGGGACTGGTGCGGCCGGAAATCGCGATGCTGCTGAGCTACGCGAAGATTGCGCTCAGTGCGCAGTTGATCCAGTCGGACGTGCCGGAGGATCCGTACCTCAGCCAGGAACTCGACCGGTACTTCCCGGCGCGGCTCGCGCAGCGCTACGGCAAGCTGCTGGACGAGCACCGACTGAAGCGCGAGATCATCGTCACCGCGACGACCAACAGCATCGTCAATCGCATGGGGCCCACCTTCGTCGCACGCACCCAGCAGGACACCGGAGCCGACGCCGCCACGGTGGCGCGTGCCTATTCGATTGCGCGCGAAGTGTTCGAGGTGCGCGAGCTCTGGACTGCGATCGAGCGACTGGACACCAAGGTGGCTGCGACCCTGCAGTACGGCATGGTGCACGACACCATCGGCCTGATCCGGCAGGCGACCTATTGGCTGATCCAGCGTCACCGCTCGGCTCTCGGGATCGAACAGCAGGTGGCGCGCCTGCGGCCGGGCATCCAGGAACTCACGCGCGCGCCGTTGCAGTGGCTGGACGGCGCCGCGCGAGCGTCCTTCGAGGCCCGTTACGCGGAACTCGCACAGGCCGGCGTGCCGGCCGACCTGTCGCGCCGGATCGCGGCTTGCAACGCCCTGCACAGCAGCCCTGACATCGTCGAACTCGCCGAGTCACGCAAGCTCACCGTCGAGGCGGCTGCCAAAGCCTACTTCGCCATCGGCGGGCACTTCAGGCTCGACTGGCTGCGCACGCACATCGAAGGCCTGGACACGGAGGGTCACTGGCATGCAGTGGCGCGCGGCAGCCTGCGCGAGGCGCTGTTCGAAGTGCACCGCAGCCTGGCGCAGGGCGTGCTTGAATCGTCGCGGGAGAAGGATCCGGTCAGGTCGCTCGACAAGTGGCTGGCGCGGAACAAGGCGGCCGCGGCGCATGCTCGCGCCGTGATCAACGACATCCGCGCACAGACCACCGAGATCGATTTTGCATCGCTGTCGGTTGCGCTGCAGGCCGTGCGTCGCGTCGCTGCGACCGAAGCCTGATGCGCACGAGCCTCGTCATCGTCACTTACGAGCGGCCCGCAGCGCTCGAACGAGCGCTGGCCAGCGTCGAGGCACAGACCCAGGCACCGGCTGAGGTCATCGTTGCGGATGACGGGTCGGGCCCCACGATGGCCGCCGTGGTGGAGGCGTTCAAGAAGCGCCTGCCGTCCGGTGTGGAGTTCGTGCACCAGGAGCACTTGGGCTTTCGCGCCGGACGCATGCGCAACCTCGCGATTGCGCGCTGCACCGGCGACTACGTACTGCTGCTGGACGGCGACATGGTGCTGCATCCGCAGTTCGTGGCAGACCATGCGCGGGCAGCGAGGCCGGGCTACTGGACACAGGGCGTGCGCATTCCACTCGACGAGGCTGCCACGCAGCGGCTCCTGCGCAATGAACGCATTCCGTCGCCGTGGACGGCGGGCATCGACTTCAGGCGTCGCACCTATGCGCTGCACGCGCCGCGACTCACGGCAACGCTCAGTCGGGCCGCCAATGCGTTCGTCGCCATCAAGTCGTGCAACCAGGCATTCTGGCGCGCGGACCTGCTGCAAACGAACGGTTTCGACGAAGACTTTGCGGGCTGGGGCTCCGAGGACAAGGAACTTTGCGCCCGCCTCGGCAACGCGGGCATACGCCGCCAGACCCTGGTATTTTCCGCGATCGCCTGGCACCTCGCGCACCGGCCCGCCTCGCGCGCTGCCGCGCGCGCGAACCATGAACGCTGGCAGGAAACCGTCCGCAGCGGCCGCACACGCTGCGCCCGCGGCATCGATCAACACCTCACGCATCATAACTCGCAAGGCTGACCTGAAATGAGCACCGGCAAGCTTCTGCTCCTGCGCCACGGCCAGAGCATCTGGAACCTGGAGAACCTCTTCACGGGCTGGGTCGACATCGACCTGTCCGAGCAGGGCCGACTGGAAGCGCAGGAAGCGGGGCGACTGCTCAAGGCCGAAGGCATCGCCTTCGACATAGCGTTCACTTCAGTGCTGAAGCGCGCAATCCGCACGCTGTGGATGGCGCTCGACGAGATGGACATGATGTGGCTGCCGGTCGAGCGCACCTGGCGACTCAACGAGCGTCACTACGGTTCGCTGCAGGGCCTCAACAAGACGCAGACGGTCGAAAAGCACGGGGCGGACCAGGTGAAGATCTGGCGCCGCAGCTACGACATCCCACCTCCCCCGCTGCCGCAGACGGATCCGGGCCATCCACGATTCGATCGTCGCTATGCCGGCGTGCCTGCCGGCGAACTGCCGTCGGCCGAATCCCTGAAGGACACGCTGGCGCGCGTGCTGCCGTTCTGGAATGCGCGCATCGCGCCGGAATTGCTGGCTGGCCGCAACGTGCTGGTCGTCGCGCATGGCAACAGCCTGCGCGCGCTCGTGAAGATGCTGGATGGGATGTCGGATGCCGACATCGTCGAACTCAACATCCCGACGGGCGTGCCACTGCTCTACACGCTCGACGCGAGCCTGAAACCGATCTCCAGCCGCTATCTCGGAGATGCCGAGGCGGTGAAGGCGCGAGCCGAAGCCGTGGCGAAGCAGACGGAGAAGAAG
>JBAVIQ010000446.1:0-2749 GCA_049687035.1 Steroidobacteraceae bacterium | reverse complement strand
CTACGGGCCTGGCGGCGTACGGGCATACGTTGCGATCTCCGGTGTGATCATCCATCCTCCGCAGCCTCGATTTCTGCAGACGCAACGGACGGTTCTTGATGTCGATCGGTTCACGTGGCCGGCGGTGTCCGCAGGCCGGAGAGTTCCACCTGGCAGCGTGCAGGGCCGTCGCGTTCGTGCTGCTCCTGGGGTTCCTCGGCACGGTGCAGGCCGAGGAAAAGCGCCTGAATATCTACAACTGGGCGGACTTCATCGGCACCCGAACGTTGCAGCGGTTCGAGCGCCAGACCGGCATCAAGGTGGTGTACGACACCTATGATGCCGAGGAGACGATGGAGACGAAGCTGTTGGCGGGCGGGTCCGGTTACGACGTCGTGAGCGCATCGACCAATTTCTTCAGCCGTGAAATCAAGGCGGGCGTCTATCGCCCGCTCGACAAGAGCAAGCTGCCCAACTGGAAGAACCTCGACCCGAAGGTGCTGGCACTGCAGTTGCCGGCTGACCCGGGAAACGCGCACGCTGTCCCTTACCTGCATGCGATCAACGGCTTCGCCTACAACGTCGACATGATCAAGGCGCGTATGCCGAACGCGCCGCTCGGCAGTCTCGACATGATCTTCAACCCCGACGTCGTGCGTCGTTTCGCCGATTGCGGCGTATCGCTGCTCGATTCGCCCGACGACACGATGCAACTGGCGCTGGTGTACCTTGGGCTCAACCCCAACAGCCGCAAGCGCGAGGATTTCGAGGCGGTGCAGAAGATGCTGGCGCGGGTGCGGCCATACGTCCGCAAGTTCGATTCCGTCGAGTACATGAACTCGCTCGCCGATCGCGACCTCTGCATTGCCATGTCATGGTCCAGCGACTACGCGAACATCATGGCGCGCGCTCGGGAGGCGGGCACCAACGTGAAGCTGGCGTTCACGATCCCCAAGGAGGGCGCGAACCTGACGTTCTCCTCGCTGCTAATCCCCGTGGATGCGCCGCACCCCGAGGCCGCACACAAGTTCCTGAACTTCATCCTGCAGCCGGACGTCATCGCGGAAATCACCAACGAGATTTACTACGGCAACAGCAACCGTGCGGCCAATGCCCTGGTGCGGCCCGAGATCCTGAACGACCCGGCCATCTATCCGAATGAGAGCGTCAAGGCTCGCCTTTACACGACCGAAGAGATGGACCTGGCGTCCCAACGTGTTCGAACCCGGGTATGGACGCGGATCACGACTGGCACGTGAGCTTCGTGCCACGCCCGGAGCGGTTGTGGCCTGACCCGGCGTCGTCCGGCGCCTGGCCGTGGGCGTTCCCCCGGGTAGCGGCGGTTTCGCGATGACGCGCAGCGCGAAGAAGAAAAAGAAGGAGGTAATCGCCAGCCAGGAAATGCTCCGTCAGCCGCTGCCGATCCGGCAGCGCCAACGCCTGATCGACGCCTGTATCACCGCGCTTCATCTCTACGGCCCGACGGGCGCCACTGTGGCCAGGGTCGTGGCGATCGCGAAATTGTCGCCCGGCATCGTGCGGTTCTATTTCCGGTCCAAGGCGGCGATGCTGGTGGCGTCGCTGCAGTTTCTCGCCACCGAATTCGAGGATCGTGTCGTGACACCCGTCGTAGCCTTACGCGGTCAACCCGCGCTGGCGCTGCAGCGGCTGGTCGAGTTGTATCTAGACCCGGAAATCGCCAGCCCGCGCAAGGTCGCTGTCTGGTACGCGTTCTGGGGCGAGGCGAGCGCACGCCAGGAGTATCTGGCCATTTGCGGACAGAAAGACGCGAATTTCGCCGCGCTCGTCCACGACCTGGTCGATCGCCTGATTGCGTCGAGCGGGCGGCGGCACCTGGACAGCGAGGCCGTGGCCCTGGGACTGATCGGCGTCCTCGAAATGTTATGGCAGGGATTCGCCTTCGAGGAAGAGGCCAACATCGACCGCGCACTCGCCCGGCGCCGCTGCATGGCGTACCTGCGTTCAGTGTTTCCGCGCGAGTTCGCCGCGCTGGACGAAGGCACCGGCGCAGGCCGGGTGACTCGCGGGATGCCAGGCGACCCGCTCGAGGAGCGGGAAAAGTTCTTCCGCGGCGCCTGGCAGTTCGCTGGTCACGAGCAGGAGATTCCCGTCAACGGCGACTTTGCCTCGCTCGATCTCGCCGAGACCCGCGCGCTTCTCGTGCGGGACGCCGCAGGCACGGTGCGAGCATTTCGCAATGCCTGCCGCAGCCTGCCGCACGCGCTCGTATCCGCGCGTCGAGGGCGATTCACCGACGGCAGCATTTCGTGCGTGTTGCATGGCCTCGCCTACGGGCTCGACGGCCGTTCAGTACCCGCGCGCGAGCGCGCGGGGCTGCTGGAGTTTGAGGTGCACCGTTTCCGCGGACTGATCTTCGTGCGCTCACCGGTTGCAGCTCGCCCCTGGCCAGAGCCGGACCTTGCCGGCCTCGACGATACTGGCGATTGCGTGCCGTTGCCGGATTGCGCAGGGTCGCCGCTGCCGGTCGAGGCGGACTGGAAGATTGTCATGATGCAGCTGCTTGAATCTCGCCCACCCGGTGCAACCACGGGCCCGTGGCGTCGAATTTTTCTGTGGCCCAACATGCTCGTCGAGCAGCGTCCGGACGCCTTGTCCATCCTGCAGGTACTGCCGGCCGGGGCCGGCCGCAGTCGCGTGCAGCAGTTCGAGTACGCGGCGCCTGCTGTCGACCCGCAGGCATCGGCCAGCGCAGAGCGCGCACGCAGCACGATGCGAGCGCGCTCTGCGC
>JBAVIQ010000445.1:0-2342 GCA_049687035.1 Steroidobacteraceae bacterium | reverse complement strand
GCTTACAGCAGGGACCTCGAAAGGTCATCCAATTATGATCGCAATACTGTTCAGGACATTCGCGCTGATGTTGCTTGCCCTGGGCGCACTCACGGCCGGGCGTGTCGAGGCGCAGGCCGTCGAGGCCGACTACAAGATGCATGCGGGCGACCAACTCGAGGTCTCCGTCTGGAAGGAATTGGACCTGCAGCGCACGGTGCTCATCCGGCCGGACGGCAAATTTTCATTCCCGTTGACGGGCGAAGTCCAGGCGGTGGGCCGATCTCCGGCCGAAATCCGTGCGGACATTGAAAACCGTCTCAAGGTCTATATCCCCGAGCCGGTGGTCACCGTGACCGTTACCGGGGTGAACGGCAACGGCATCTACGTCATCGGCCAGGTGAACAAGCCGGGCGCGTTCCTGATGAACCCGCGAGTCAACATCCTGCAGGCATTGAGTCTTGCGGGCGGCGGGACGCCCTTCGCCAAGCTCGACAGCATCATCGTGATCCGTAGCACGGGCGGCACGCAGCGCTCGGTGCCCTTCCGCTACGGCCAGGTCAGTGAAGGCAAGGACCTGGCACAGAACATTCTCCTGGAGGCTGGCGATGTCGTCGTCGTACCTTAAGTCCGCAGGCCTGCGCCGCAGCGTCGTCGGCGCGCTCGCTGTTGCTTTCGTGCTGCCAGCGGGCGCCGCAGTGGCCGCAGAGACTTACATGCAGCCCGGGCTGAACCTGAGCACGGAGGTCTACGACAATTTCGACATGGAGCCCAAGACGAACTCCGACTCCGATGTCTGGGGATACATTGCTGAGCTGGAGACGCTGATCGGTATCGCGACACCTCGAAGCGACACGTCGATCCTGCCGCGCCTGAGGTTCCAGCAATACCCGGACCGACCCGATCGCGATGCGCTCGAGGGATTTCTGGACCTGGAATCACAGTACCGCTGGGAGCGCAGCGAGTTCAACGTGCTCGCCAAGTATGACCATCAGGATGCGTACAACACGCTGCTGCCAGGGGCGGGGTTCGATGACTTCGACCCCCTCGATCCCAGCACCCCGACCTCGGCGCGAGTGCGGCAGGCCAAAGAGACGCGCGACCGGCTGGAATTCAGGCCCGACTACACGTTTGACGTCTCGGAGCGCGTCAGGGTCGGGGTCGAAGGCTCGTATGAGAATGTCGATTTCAATAGCGATGCGTTGGTGCAGACCCAGGTCGACTACGAAAACACGGATCTCGGGGGGTCCGTGTCCTGGGCGCTGAACCCACGCAGCAACGCGCGCCTCGGCGCCTTCGGCTCCCGTTACGAAGCGAAAAACGGCTCATCGGCCGCCGACTCCTACGGAGCCGACATCGGTTACGGCTATAGCTGGTCCGAGGTCGCCGGCGCTGGACTGAGCGTCTTCTACGAGAAGAGCGATTCCACCTCTTATGTCCCTGTCCGAACCGACGAGAGCTTCTCGGGCTGGGGTGGGAACTTCACGGCCTATTGGAAGGGGCCAGCCAGCCAGTGGCGCTTGACGACCGGAAGAGCATACCGTCCCAGCGACAAGGGCGGCAGAGAAACATCCGACCAATTCCGCGTGCAATACAAGCGCAAGCTGACCGCGCGCCTGAAGTTCGACGGAGCAGGTCGCTATGTGCGCGAGCGTGCGCTCGACAGTCGCAGCAGCAGCAGCGATCGAGACTACGCGCGTCTCGACCTGTCGCTGCGGTGGATGATCTCTCCGACCCTGTATCTTGGCGGCGGCTACAGCTACCTCTGGCAGGAGTACATGAGCGTCGGCGGCAGTACTGCCGCGAGTAACAGGTTGTTCGTCAGCTTCGGCTACTCGGGCCTGGGCCGGGAGAGCCGTTGAGCGGAAGACCATGAGCACCAACGACGATCCGAGCACCCTCGGCGACTACATCAACGTCCTGCGACGCCGACGCTGGTACTTGCTGACGATCATTCCGGCCGCGATTCTGTTGGCAGTGTATGTCGCATATACGCTGCCGGCGATCTACCGCTCTTCTGCCACGATCCTGCTCGAGCCTTCGTCGATGCCGCAGGAACTCGTGGCAACGGAGACTGCGGTGACGAACTACGCCGATTCGCAGATCGAACTCGTCCAACGGCGCGTGCTGACAGCGGACAACCTCGTGCCTGTCGTGAGTAAGATCGACCCCTATCCGGACATGCCAGGGCTTTCGGCGCGGGAAAAGGCGAACCAGGTCATCGAGAACACGATGATCGAGCGGGTCGATCCGATTACGCTCGAGGTGCTCCCGGAATCCAGCGCATTCTCCATCCACTACCAGAATGCCAACCCGGAAGTGGCGGCCGCAATCGCGCAGCAGATTGCCGACCTGTTTCTGAC
>JBAVIQ010000444.1:0-1789 GCA_049687035.1 Steroidobacteraceae bacterium | reverse complement strand
CGCTGATGGGCGATGAAGTCGAACCTCGTCGCGAGTTCATCGAAAGAAACGCGCTGCTGGTGTCGAACCTCGACGTCTGACCGCCTGCAGGGTCTCGTTTACGATGAGACTATTCTCACTAGTTGACTCTAAGAGCGGCCGACAAAAGTTCTTAGAGAGGGTCATGAAGAGCGCCGCGGCGAAAGCCAGCGTTCCGTTTGCGCGGCTCCTACAAGCCGAACGTTGCCCAGAAATCGCAGCGGGCGGTGTTGACGCCTTCGCCCATGGCAAGCGCGGCAGAATCGAGGACCAGGTGGTTGTCGAGGTTGGCGTCGTACGGCGTCCAGGTCGGAGCACCCGCAGCGCTCGGCGTGCCGCTGGCGGCCAAACTGCCCCAGTAGCCCTGCATGGACGTCGAGAGCGCGCGCTCGGCCGTGGTCGGTGAGTAACCCTGGATGTCGAGCACACCGAACACGTACAGCAACTCGAGTCCGTGGACGGCGCCGTAAACGCTCGAGGCTGGAGCGTCGGGGACCTCGGTGAAGAAATACCGGTATACGGGTTCCGTCTGCGAGTCCGCGAGCGCGCGTGCGATCGATCGGGACGGGCAGATGAACTTGAGATCCGAGGTCAGCGCGACGTAGGCGCGGCGTGCGGAACCGAACTTGGCGGACGAATACAGGTTCTCGACCTGCGTGCGTACCACGGGGTTGGGGAAGGTGCTGGCGAGGACGAGCTGGTACTGCGCCTCGTTGAAAGTGAGCGGGACGTCGCGGCCCGTCTCGTCGGCGTTGGTGCCGATGACGACTGGCACGCGATTGTGCTGGCCGATGCGGATCGCATCGAGCGGCGCCGTTGGCAACAGGGTGCCGTCGACGTTCGGCTGGTAGGGCGCCTGGCTGCCGACGACGCTCACCTCGGGCGGCAGCGCCGCCAGCAGTTCGGCCGGGGTTTTCGAGCGCAGGCAGGCGGGGATGTCGGCGGCCGTGCTGCAGCCGACGTTGTCGGTGAGCGTCGCGCCGGTGGCGAGCGCTTTGCTGCGGGTGTCGGCGATGCAGCCACCGCTTTCGATCAACGCCGAGGTGAAGATCCCAGCGGCGGCGGGCGAGGCGAGCAGGGCGCAGACGTTCACGCCGCCGGCGGACTCACCGAAGATCATCACGCGGTCGCTGTTGCCGCCGAAGGCGGCGATGTCGCGCTGGACCCATTTGAGGGCGGCGACGAGGTCCTCGAGCGCGTAGTTGCCGGAGCGTGCGTCGGGCGCCTCGGCATCGAGCGCGGGATGCACGAGCCAGCCGAGCGGTCCGAGCCGGTACTGCAGCGTCACGACGACATTGCCGGAGGCCTCGGCGAGCGCGGCGCCGTCGTACAGCAGGCGGCCGGGCACCACTTCCTCGCGCGCAGAACCCACCACGTTGCCGCCGCCGTGGATGAAGACCATGACGGGCTTGCGGCCCGCCGGGAACGTCGCCTTCGGCGTGAAGACGTTGACCGCGAGGCAGTCCTCGTCACCCTCGGGTGCGCCGCCGCTGCGGTCGAGTTGGGGGCAGACCGGTGCGTAGGCGTTGGCGGTCACGGTGCCCGAGGGGCAGGGGGGTGATTCCGGGGAGCGCCAGCGACGCGCGCCAGCGGGCGCCGCGGCATAGCGGATGCCGAGGAACGACCAGCTGTTGCCGCGATCGTTGCCCTGATAGTCGCCGCAGCTCGTTTTCGCCAGACCGGGCGTCGCCGGCGGTGGCGGGGGCGTGGTGCCGCCGTCGCCGCTGCCGGACCCGCTACCGCCGCCACAGGCGGACAGCAGCAGACACAA
>JBAVIQ010000443.1:0-9416 GCA_049687035.1 Steroidobacteraceae bacterium | reverse complement strand
CGTCTGAGCTCTATCACCGAGCGCATGCGGAATTCGCGGCGCACGGCATTTCCGCGACGGGTCTTGCGTTCGATGTCGCCACCATGCAGAAACGCAAGGCGGGCATCGTCAAGGCGTCCACGCAGGGCATCACCGGCCTGTTCAAGGCCGCGGGCGTCACGGCGCTGCAGGGCCACGGCAAGCTGCTGGCCGGCAATCGCGTCGAATACACCGCGCCCGATGGCAGCAAGAGGGAACTCGTCGCGAAGCACGTTGTGCTGGCTTCGGGCTCGCAGCCGATGGCGCTCAAGTCGCTGCCGTTCGACGGCAAGCAAGTGGTCGATTCCTGGGGCGCGCTCGAGTTCGGAGCGGTGCCGAAACGCCTTGGCGTGATCGGCGCCGGCGTGATCGGTCTCGAACTCGGCAGCGTGTGGCGCCGACTCGGCGCCGAAGTCGTCGTGCTCGAGGCGATGGAGCAGTTCCTCGCCATTGCCGACGAGGCCGTCGCCAAGGAAGCGCAGAAGCACTTCAAGAAGCAGGGCCTCGATATCCGCCTCGGCGCGAAAGTCAGCGGTGCGGACGTCAGGAAGGACGGCGTGACGCTCAAGTACACGGACGCCAAGGGCGAGCAGACAGTCACGGTCGACAAGGTCGTGGTCGCGATCGGCCGCCGTCCGTTCACTGACGGACTGCTCGGTGACGGCACTGGCGTCAAGCTCGACGAGCGCGGGTTTATCCAGGTCGACGAGGAGTGCCACACGGGCGCCGGCAACGTCTGGGCGGTTGGTGACGTGGTACGCGGCCCGATGCTTGCGCACAAGGGCAAGGAAGAGGGCGTCATGGTCGGCGACCTCATCGCGGGACTGCACTCCGAAGTGAACTACAAGGCGGTGCCGTCGGTGATCTACACCGCGCCGGAGATCGCATGGGTCGGGCAGACCGAGGAGCAGGTCAAGGCGAGCGGCCGCGACTACAAGGTCGGCTCGTTCCCGTTCATGGCGAGCGGCCGCGCCCGCGCGATGGAGGCACCGGCCGGATTCTGCAAGGTCATCGCGGCAAAGGATGACGACGAGATCCTCGGCGTGCACATCATCGGCCCGATGGCGGGCGAACTGATCGCTGAAGCCGTGCTCGCGATGGAGTACTCGGCCAGCACTGAAGACCTGCAGCGCACGATGCATGCGCATCCGACGCTGAGCGAAGCGCTGCACGAAGCGGCGCTCGGCGCCGACAAGCGCGCCATCGATTTTCCGAACCGTTGACAAGCCGCTGCTGCTACGGTTGCACCGCTGGTCCGGGCTCGCCATCGCGCGCGAACCCGTCGTTGACGATGTTCAGTGCCGGCGGCGGGCCCGGATCACGTTTGGCAACGAGGAAAAGCGCGCGAGCAGCCGGCTCAGTTCCTCGAGACCGTGCACTTTCACGGTGACGTCCACCGAGGCCGTGCTTTCTGCCGCGTCCGTCACCGTGTTCATCGCCTCGATGCTGATGTGCTCGTCCGCGAGCACGCCCGAAATGTCGCGCACGAGCCCGCGCCGGTCGTACGCATCGATCACGATGCCAACCGGGAAAGTTCGCTCCTCCGATGGCCGGCCCCAGTCCACCGTCAGCACGCGCGCGGGGTTGACCTCGCGCAGTCGCAGCATGTTCGAACACGTTGCGCGATGGATGCTCACGCCGCGGCCGATCGTGATGTAGCCCAGGATTTCCTCGGGCGGCACGGGCCGGCAGCAGCGCGCAATCGTGCTGAGCAGGTCGCCGACTCCGTCGATGACCATGCCTGCAGAGCCGCCATTCGCAGCGGGCTTGGATAGTTTCGGGCCGCGCTGCACCTCCTGGTGCTCATGCAACCGGCGATGCACCGCACCGGCCACCTGTGCCAGCGTGATGTCGCCTTCGCCGAGGCCCTGGTAGAGCGCATCGGCATTGGCGAGTCCCAGGTCGCCCAGGATCTCCGGCAGCGGCGGGGCACGCACACCCAGCCGGTCCAGTTCGCGCTCGAGCATCTGCCGGCCCTGCTCGCGGTTCTGGTCTTCGTCCTGCTTGCGGAACCAGGCACGGACTTTGGCGCGGCTGCGGGGTGACGCCAGGAAACCGAGTTGCGGCAGCAGCCAGTCGCGGCTCGGGTGTGGCTGCTTGGAAGGAATGATTTCGACGGTGTCGCCATTCGACAACTTGTAGTCGAGCGTCACCATGCGGCCATTGACGCGCGCCCCTCGGCAACGATGTCCCAGGTTGGTGTGCACCAGGTAGGCGAAATCGAGCGGCGTCGCGCCCTTGGGCAGGTCGACGACCTCGCCCTTGGGGCTGAGTGCGAACACCCGGTCTTCGAACACCTCCGCCTGCAGTCCCGCGAGCAGGTCAGGCTCGGCACCTTCGCGGCTCGACGGTTCCAGCAACTGCCGCAGCCAGGCCATCTTCTGCTGGAAGCTGGCTTCGGCCTTGCGGCCTTCCTTGTACTGCCAGTGCGCCGCGACGCCAAGTTCGGCGTGCTCATGCATTTCGCGCGTGCGAATCTGGACTTCGAGCGGCAGCTTGCCGGGTCCGATGACCGCGGTATGCAGCGAGCGGTAATTGTTGCCCTTGGGGGTCGCGATGTAGTCGTCGAACTCACCCGGAATGTATTGCCAGAGGCCATGGACGATGCCGAGCGCGGCGTAGCATTCGGCGATCGTGTCGACCATGACGCGGACTGCGAGTACGTCCATGACCTGGTCGAACTGCAGCGACTTGCGCTGCATTTTGCGCCAGATGCTGTAGATATGCTTAGGCCGCCCCGTGACCTCGCCGCGGATGCGGAGCTGGTCGAGTTCGCGGCTCAGCTCGCGCTTCACGTCCTCGATGTGCTGTTCGCGCTCGGCTCGCTTGGACTTGAGCCACCCGGCGATGCCCTTGTAGTCCTCGGGGGCGCTGAAGCGGAAGGCCAGGTCCTCGAGTTCCCACTTGAACTGCCAGATGCCTAGGCGATTCGCGAGCGGCGCGTAAATTTCCTGCGTCTCGAGCGCGGCCCGGCGCAATTCGGCCTCGGGTGCGGATTTCATGCCGCGCATGCGCACGAGCTGCAGCGCCAGCCGGATCAGGACCAGGCGGACGTCTGACGCCAGCGCGAGCAGGAGCTTGCGCAGCCCTTCGGCCTGTTCGGGACGCAGGTGCTGGCCCGGGTTCCATTCAGCCGGAATGCCGCTGTCGCCGACGCGCTCGAGTTCCCGTGCCATGTGCACGGCCGGTTCACCGAAGAGTTCGAGCGCCCGGGGCTCGTCGACGAGCCCCCCTTGGCGCAGGGGGATGAGCAGCGCCGCGAGGAGCACGTCGTCGTCCGCCTGCAATTGCGCAAGCGCTGCCATCAGTTCGACGCTGCGCAAGGTATGTTCGTTCGGCGCAAGGGCGCTCACCGCCTCGAGCGCGGTGCGCACCTTCGGTGCCAGCGAACGGATGTCGATTTCGGCGGGCTTCAAGTCGGAGTGCTCGGCGGAACTCGCGGGCGTGCGGCGCCCGGAAGAATAACGCTATCATACGACGACCGATTTCCAGGCTCAGTGCCGGGTGGTTATTTGCCGAGAATCAACCGCGGCGGACGGCGCTGGACCCTCGCATCGGGCGCGGCCGGGACCGCCGGCGCGACGATTCGCATCCTCGGCATCGATCCAGGTTCGCAGGCGACCGGCTTCGGCATCATCGACTTGCAGGACGGCGAAGCCCGCTACGTGGCGAGCGGGGCCATCCGCACGCGCGGCGAGGCGTTTCCGCCCCGGTTACGCCAGATCTTCGATGGTGTCCAGGAACTCGTCCGGCAGTACGGTCCACAGGAAGTCGCCATCGAGCGCGTCTTCATGCACCGCAACGCCGACAGCGCGCTGAAGCTGGGGCAGGCGCGGGGTGCGGCCATCTGCGGTGTCTTTTCGGTGATCACAACCGTGTACGAGTACGCGCCGCGGGAAGTGAAGCTGGCGATTGTCGGGCAGGGCGGCGCGCACAAGGAACAAGTTCAACTCATGGTGATGTCGCTGCTGAAACTGCAGGGTGAACTCGGTCCCGATGCCGCCGACGCGATCGGTCTCGCGCTGTGCCATGCGTACTCGCGCGGCGCGCGGCAGGCCGTCGACGCTTCCATCGCGCTCGCCGGAGCCCAGCCTTGATCGGCTTCCTGCGCGGAAGGCTGGCAGCGAAGCATCCGCCCGTGCTGTTCATGGACGTCGGCGGCGTCGGCTACGAGATCGAGGCCCCGATGTCGACGTTCTACGGCCTGCCGGCCGTCGGCGCGGACGTGACGCTGCACACGCACCTCGTCGTGCGCGAAGACGCCCACATCCTGTTCGGTTTCGGCACGGAGCGTGAGCGCAGCCTGTTCCGCGAACTCATCAAGATATCGGGAGTGGGTCCGCGCATTGCGCTCGGCATCCTCTCCGGTGCGAGCGTGGACGAGTTCCACCGTTGCGTCGAAGCGCAGGATGCCGCATCCCTCACCCGCATTCCGGGCATTGGCCGCAAGACGGCGGAGCGCCTCATCATCGAGATGCGCGATCGCTTGCAGGTCCTGGCCACGGGTCAGTCGTTCGAAATTCGCGGCCCGGCCGGCACGGGAGCGCCGGCGCCCAGTCCGCAGGCCGAAGCGTTCAGTGCCCTGGTCGCGCTGGGTTACAAACCGCCGGAAATTACACGCCTGCTGCAGAAGGTCGACCCGTCCGTGACCACCACCGAAGAACTCATCCGCCACGCCCTGCGCGCGGCCAACAGCTGATGCCGCACCGAGCCAGGACCAGCCCGTGACGATCGAACCCGACCGCGTCGTTTCTGCCGCCGGCCAGCGCGAAGAAGAAGTCTACGACCGCGCCGTGCGGCCGAAGACGCTCGCCGACTATGTCGGCCAGCCGGCCATGAAGGCGCAGATGGAGATCTTCATCGCTGCGGCCCGCAACCGTGGCGAAGCGCTCGATCACACCTTGATCTTCGGCCCGCCTGGCCTCGGCAAGACGACGCTTGCGCACGTCATCGCCAACGAGCTCGGCGTCGGGTTCAAGCAGACGTCGGGCCCGGTCCTGGAGCGGGCGGGTGATCTCGCGGCGCTGCTCACCAACCTGCAGCCCAACGAAATCCTGTTCGTCGACGAGATTCATCGCTTGAGCCCCGTGGTCGAGGAAATCCTCTACCCTGCGCTCGAGGACTTCCAGCTCGACATCATGATCGGCGAGGGCCCGGGCGCGCGCTCGATCAAGATCGACCTGCCGCCATTCACGCTCATCGGCGCCACGACGCGCGCAGGCCTGCTCACGTCGCCGTTGCGCGATCGTTTCGGTATCGTGCAGCGGCTCGAGTTCTACGGCCACGACGAACTGCAGCGCATCGTGCAGCGGTCCGCCGGCATCCTCGGCGTGCCGACCGACGTGGAAGGCGCCGCCCAGATTGCGACCCGTTCGCGCGGCACGCCCCGCATTGCCAACCGGCTGCTGCGCCGGGTGCGCGATTTCGCCGAGGTGAAGGCGGGTGGGCACATCACGCAGGACGTGGCGCGAGCGGCGCTCGACCTGCTCGACGTCGACCGCCAAGGCTTCGATCCGATGGACCGCCGGCTGATGCTCACGATCATCGAGAAGTTCGACGGCGGTCCGGTCGGTGTCGACAGCCTGGCCGCGGCGCTCGGCGAGGAGCGCGGCACGATCGAGGACGTGATCGAACCGTTCCTGATCCAGCAGGGGTACATCATGCGCACTGCGCGCGGTCGGGTGGCCGCCCGCAATGCATAGCTGCATTGCGGCCTGACGCCACCCGCCATCGAGGCGCGGCCGGCCAATCTCGGACTGTTCGAAGGCTGACGAGGTGATTCAAGAATGATCGGTGAGCATTCCATCCTGGAACTCCTGCTGCAGGCGAGCCTCATCGTGCAGCTGGTCATGTTGCTGCTCATCGGCGCATCGGTTGCCTCGTGGGCCATCATCTTCAGCAAGCGCAAGCTGCTCAACGATGCGCGGCAGGCGGCGGACCGGTTCGAGGATGACTTCTGGTCGGGCGGCGACCTCGCCGCACTCTACAAGTCGCTCGAAGGCGGCACGCACGCGGGCATGGCCGATATCTTCGTTTCTGGCTTTCGCGAGTTCTCGCGGCTGCGAGCACAGCTCGGCCTCGCGGGCGCGCAGCTGCTCGACGCGAGCCGACGCTCGATGAAGATCGCGCAGCTCAAGGAAACCGACCGTCTCGAGCAGAACCTCTCGACGCTGGCGACGATCGGCTCGACCAGCCCGTACGTGGGCCTGTTCGGCACGGTGTGGGGCATCCTCACGGCGTTCCAGGCGCTCGGCAACGTGCAGCAGGCGACGCTCGCCACGGTGGCGCCCGCCATCGCAGAAGCGCTGATTGCCACTGCGATGGGTCTTTTCGCCGCGATTCCGGCCGTCATCGCCTACAACCGCTATGCGGACCAGGTGAGCCGGCTCGAACTGCGCTACGACATGTTCATGGAAGAGCTGTCCGCCATCCTGCAACGCCACGCTGGCGGCGTACAGGGCTGAGGAGACGCCGACGATGTCGCGCAGGCGCGGCCGCAAGCTGATGGGCGAGATCAACGTCGTGCCGTACATCGACGTGATGCTGGTGCTGCTGATCATCTTCATGGTCACCGCACCGATGTTGAGCCAGGGCATCAAGGTCGACCTGCCGCAGGCTGCGGCCGAACCGATCGAGCCCGACGACCTCGAGCCCTTGCTCTTGAGCGTCGACAGCGCGGGGGCGATGTACCTGAACCTCGGCGATCCCAAACAGGCCCTCGACGACGCAAGGTTGCTCGAAGTGGCCAGCGCCGCCCTGCGCCGGGAACCTGCGCGCCCCGTGCTGGTCAAGGCTGACAGGGCCGTGCCATACGGGCGCGTCGTGGAGGGCATGGTGCTGCTGCAGCAGGCGGGCGCAAAGAAGGTAGGGTTCGTCACGGAGCCGTTGTCCGCCGAGCGCGGATCCCGGTCGCGCTGACCAATGGGTCGCGCCGCGAGCGGCAATCTGCGGCCTTGGGTCGGGTCGGCCATCGTCCATGGACTGGTCATCGTCGCGCTCGCGGCTGCGGCCATTCAATGGCGGACAGATCCGCCGCCGCCGCAGGTCGCGATCGAGGGCAGCGTCGTCCGCTACGAGGATCTGCCCTCGTCGGTGCAGGCGGGCAAACCCATCCGCGAGCCCGCGCCCGTCGCACCCGTGCAACAGGCGTCCCCGCTGGCTCCCAAACCGGAGCCCGAGCCGAAGGCCGAGACCAAGCCAGACCCGGCCGTGCTCGAGCAGAAAGCGCAGCAGCAAGCGCAAGCCAAGGCCGAAGCCCAGGCCAAGGCGGAGGCAACGGCCGCGCGACGCAGTGCAGAACAGGCGCAGGCTGCGGCAACGAAGGCGCAGGCGACGACCGCGCTCGCCGCAAGGCAGCGGGCCGAGGCGGACGAGAAGCGCAAGCAGGAGGAGACGCGCAAGCAGGAGGCCGCCGCCGCGAAGCAGAAGCAGGCCGAGCAACAGGCGGCAGCGAGGGAGGCCAAGGTGAAGGCGGCGCATCAGGCCGATCTGCACCGCGCGCTCGAGGACGAGGAGGCGGGCGAGGCGCTCGCGCGCTCCGGTGTAGTCGACGAGTATCGAACGCTGTTGATCCAGACCATCGAGCGCAACTGGAACCGGCCGCCCTCGGCGCGTGCCGGCCTCGAATGCACGCTGTACGTCACGCAGGCGACCGGCGGCACGGTGCTCGACGTGAAGATTGGCGACTGCAATGGCGATCAGGCGGTACGCGAATCCGTCGCCAATGCGGTGTATCGTTCCTCACCGCTGCCCGCGCCGCGCGATGCGCGTGCCTTCCAACGCCGGCTGGTCATTGTTTTCAAGCCTACGGAGTAACGTGGAGATGACGTTTCAACGCGCCCAGGCGCGTCCCGCACCGATGAATCCTGCCCGGGCATTCGCCTGGTTTTTCGTTCTTGCGGGTTCGCTCGCGACGAGCGCCCATGCGCAGCTGCGCCTCGACATCACCCAGGGCGTGCGCGATGCGGTGCCCATCGCCGTCGTGCCGTTCGGCGGTCAGGCTGAAGGCGGCCCGAACGACGTCGGCTCCGTCATCGCGGCCGACCTGCAGCTGAGCGGGCGTTTCAAGCCGCTCGAGCGGCGCGATCTCGTCGCGCGTCCGACGCGCGGTGCGCAGGTTCGCTTCGAGGACTGGCGCCTGCTCAAGTCCGATTTCCTCGTCATTGGTAATGTCGCACCGGAGGCGAGCGGGCTCGCCGTCGAGTTCGAACTCTTCAACGTGCAGACTGGCCAGCAGTTGCTCACGCAGCGCCTGGTCACCAGCGAGCGAGGCTTGCGCGCGACCGCACATCGGATTGCCGACCTGATTTTCGAGCGGCTCACGGGCATTCCAGGCGCGTTCTCGACGCGTATCGCCTACGTCGCGGTCGATGGCCGGCCACCCTCGCAGCGCTACCGGCTGATGGTTGCAGACGCCGACGGCTACAACCCGCGCGTCGTCACAGAGTCGTCCGAGCCCATCATGTCGCCGGCCTGGTCGCCCGACGGGCAGAACCTCGCGTACGTTTCGTTCGAAGGCAAGGCGTCAGCGATCTACGTGCAGCGGCTCGCGACCGGTGACCGCAGGCGCGTCTCGGCCCGCTCCGGCATCAATGGCGCGCCGGTGTGGTCACCCGACGGCCGCAAGCTGGCGCTGACGTTATCGCGTGACGGCAATCTCGACCTGTACGTGCTGGACCTGGCCACGCAAGGTCTCACGCGCCTGACGTCCGACAGCGCCATCGACACCGAGCCGGAGTGGTCGCGCGACGGTGCATCCGTCTACTTCACGTCGGACCGGGCGGGCAGTGCGCAGGTCTACCGGGTCAGCGCGGGCAGCGGCCAGGAGGCGCAGCGCCTCACGTTTACCAACGCGTACAACGCACGGCCCCGCCTGTCGCCGGACGGCGAGTCGCTGGCGCTGGTCACGCTGGACCGTGGCGCGTATCGCATTGCGACCTACGATCTCAAGACGCGCAACGTGCACGTGCTGACGGATGGCCGGCAGGACGAGGCGCCGAGCTTCGCGCCGAATGGGGCGATCCTCATCTATGCGACCCGTGCGGGTGCGAGGGGCACGCTGGCGATGGTCTCGGCCGACGGACGGTTCCAGCAGCGGCTCAGTTCGGATACCGGCGACGTCCGCGAGCCGGTCTGGTCGCCGTTCCCGCCCGCACAGCGATGAAGCGCGCGTCGACGCAAGGTATCATTCACGGGATTTGCCGGCCGCCATTGCGCGGCCCCAACTGTTCAGGAGTTCGATGACCATGAAATGGACCCATGCCGTTGCCTTCGCCTTGCTTGCCGTCGGCCTGGCGGGATGCTCGAAGCCGAAGCAGGTACAGCCGGACACGACGGCGCAGGCTCCGGTCGACGGCGGCGCGCAGACGAGCGGCCTCGGCAACGAGACCGGCCCGGCC